>JANZQE010000238.1:0-11445 GCA_038040705.1 Clostridium sp.
GGACATTTGGAAGTTGTTAAATTTTTAAAAGGTTTAAATAGTGTTGATGGATCTTAGTATAATAAAAAATGATTGCAAATGAATTAATTGATTTAATTTTTTTTCATACTGATTTAGATACTTGTATAATTCATAATAATAAATATATAGTTAAGAAATTAGTTGATGAAGATTCACTTATTGAAAATATAGGACATTTAGAGGTTGTTAAATTTTTATGTAGTTTAGATTGTGTTGACCCTTCGTCTGGTGATAATCGGGCTATTAGACGTGCTTCCTTGAATGGACATTTGGAGGTTGTTAAATTTTTATGTAGTTTGGATTGTGTTGACCCTTCAGCTCATAATAATTGGGCTGTTGGATGGGCTTCGGATAATGGACATTTGGAAGTAGTTAAATTTTTATGTAGTTTGGATTGTGTTGATCCTTCAGCTCGTCATAATTGTTCTGTTCAAATGGCTTCCAGATATGGACATTTGGAAGTTGTTAAATTTTTATGTAGTTTGGATTGTGTTGACCCTTCAGATATGAATAATTGGGCTATTAGATGGGCTTCCTTGAATGGACATTTGGAGGTTGTTAAATTTTTATGTAGTTTAGATTGTGTTGACCCTTCAGATATGTATAATAATGCTCTTGGATATGCTTCCTTGAATGGACATTTGGAGGTTGTTAAATTTTTATGTAGTTTTGATTGTGTTGACCCTTCATCTGGTGATAATTATGCTGTTAAAATGGCTTCCGAGTATGGACATTTAGAAGTTTTTTATTTTTTATTTAGTTTTTAATTTTTTAATATTTTATTTTGTTATATTGATGCTTTTATATTGGATTAGGATAATGGTCTTTTGTAAGTTGTTAATTTTTTAAAAGGTTTAAATAGTGTTGATGGATCTTAGTATAATATAATAAAAAATGATTGCAAATGAATTAATTGATTTAATTTTTTTTCATACTGATTTAGATACTTGTATAATTCATAATAATAAATATATAGCTAAGAAATTAGTTGATAAACATTCGCTTATTGAAAATATAGGATATTTGGAGATTGTTAAATTTTTATGTAGTTTGGATTGTGTTGATCCTTCAGCTGATGATAATTGTGCTGTTAAATATGCTTCCTTTCATGGACAGTTGGAAGTTGTTAAATATTTATGTAGTTTAGAATGTGTTGACCCTTCAGCTGATAACTGTGCTGTTAGATATGCTTCCGAGAATGGACATTTAGAGGTTGTTAAATTTTTATGTAGTTTAGAATGTGTTGACCCTTCAGCTGATTATAATTATGCTGTTACATGGTCTTCCCGTGATGGACATTTGGAAGTTGTTAAATATTTATGTAGTTTGGATTGTGTTGACCCTTCGGCTGGTCATAATTTTGTTATTAAATGTGCTTCCAATAATGGACATTTGGAAGTAGTTAAATTTTTATGTAGTTTGGATTGTGTGGATCCTTCGGCTGATGATAATTGTGCTGTTAGATGGGCTTCCTTTAATGGACATTTAGAGGTTGTTAAATTTTTATGTAGTTTAGATTGTGTTGACCCTTCGGCTCGTGATAATTGGGCTGTTAAACATGCTTCCTTGAATGGACATTTGGAGGTTGTTAAATTTTTATGTAGTTTGGATTTATAATCATTAAAAATATAAAATGATAATTATAATATAATAAACAATGAATACATTAGAGGCAATTAAATTATGTATACGAGTTGAATATATAAATAATGATACATCTCCTTTAGAATATTTCAAAGATGTTGAAACTGATGCTGAGATGTGTCTATTACAAAAACCTACATATAATGTCATTATATTTAAATCAACAGACTCTAAAAGGGATTGGGAAATCAATAAGATGTTTTTACCAACAAGAGATGCTGATGGTGATATATATCATTCTGGATTTTATAAACAATATAGAACATTACATGATAAGGTTATTGAATGGGCAGATAAGAATAAACATTTATATCTTATTGGTCATTCATTAGGTGGTGCATTAGCAGAAATTTGCTCAATACATTTATTTAAAGATTATCCCAATGTATCAGTTAAAACATTTGGTGCACCACGAGCAGTAATTTCATCAAGTAAAGTACATGTAGACTCTGAATCTTATTTTTTAGAGAATGATATTGTTGCAATGGTTCCACCACCACCATATCGACATTTATCATATTCAAAAATTGTTTTATCGAAAACTGGAGAAAGTAAGGCCGGAAAGTTCAGGAATTATAATACTACATTATTTCAAAAATTCTTATATTACTTGAATAGGGTCAATTATATTAGATTATTAATTGCTTATTTCAAGAAAAAAAACGATGATAATCACTCATCACAAAACTATAAAAAGGCTATTGAAAAATTAAAATTTCTGAAAATAAGATTATAATAGCAATGTCAGTTAATAACTTTTTAGATAAATATAAAATCAAAGATAAAACAACATCATTTAATTTGTTATCAGTTAATAAAAAATCCAAATACTTTCTTGAAGATGATAGTTTTGAAATTTTACATAATGCAATTATTTCTGATACATTATCAAATAGATTAGATAATTACTTGATTGAAGTAAAGACTACTGTATTCAATTTCTTTTTGGATATTGATTTTAAAGATATTGATGAATTTGATGTTGATCCTCCATTTATTGTAATGATGGTTTCATTACTTGAAAAGGTATTGGTTGAATTCTTTGGAGACACATCACCAAAGATTGTTGTTAGTAAAAAACGTAATAATTGTAATTTACATTTTAACTGTCCTGATATTCATGTAACAATTAAAACATCATTATCAATTCGTGATCGATATATAGAATATTTAACTTATAGATATGATTGGGATTGGAATACTATTGTAGATCGTCAAATTATAATTAATAAGAATAATGGATTACGAATGCTTGGAATGCCTAAAATGGATAATAGCGGTAATAGAATTGATGAAGGTTATCTTGTTATTGACATTGATTTATCTTTGATTGACTATAATTACAATACGAGCTCTGAAGAATCTTATGATAAAACAGATGAACCACCACATAAGAAGAGTAAATCCTTGGTAACTGAAGATAATAGAATTGTTTATCATCCGATAACAGTCAATCATTTACAACACACATCATTGAGATATTCTGGAAAGGTTACACCAATTGTAATTGATATGGATGATGTCATTCGAGTTGATGTTCCTATAAAATCTATCCCAGCAGAGATTAATAAGATTATCAAACATATTACACATACTTGTCATTTTAGTAAACAATTGAATAGTCATACCTATATATTTTTGAATGATGGAGAACGAGATTGTATGGTTCAACCAGGTGTCATTCATTATAATAATAATTTTTATGTTTCTAAAAATCTTTCAAATCAATATTATTATAATTGCCATTGGGATGAGTGTAAAGCAATTGGTCCAAAATATTTATTTACTCAACAATTTGAAAGTAAAAATTTTGAAAAGAATGATTTGAAGAAGATTGCTTCTAGTAAATCTATGGATTCTGGATTGATTATACGAGATATTATTGCAAATCTCAATCAAAGTTTTGCATATATTTGTCACAAGGATTTATACATGGAGGTTCGTAATGATGAACTTGTTTATTACAAGTCATTATCTAATCGATTAAAGTATCAAGTATCTTTTAAATCGGAAAGTTTGGATAAGAAGGAAGAGTTGAAGGAAGATGTAAAGACTATAATGGTTAGTGAAACTTGGACACATTCATTGGATCGAAGAGAATATGATCGAGTTATCTTTGAACCATATCTAATTCCACCAGCAGAGCCAGATAATATCAATTATAACATTTTTACTGGATTTCAACACGATTATCAGAATGATTTTCTTGTTAATAACGATATTATTAAACCAATTCTTGATCATATAATGAAGGTATGGTGCACAAATAATCATCAAATATTTTTATATATTATTGGATGGTTTGCAGATATCATTAAACACCCAAATAAATTATCAGGGATTGCAGTTATTATTCAAGGTCAACAAGGTACAGGAAAATCTTCTGTTGCTAATTTTATTGGTAATGATGTTATTGGGTCAAAATATTATATAAGTACTAATAATTTTGACCATGTCACTGGTCGTTTTAATGGAATTATTGAAGGAAAATTGTTGATTTTGAATGATGAAACTAGTAATTTTGGAGGAGCAATTGCATCGAATGCAAAATTTAAAGGTGTCGTTACTGAAGAATGGCAAAGTATTGAACGAAAATTTCACGAAATTGAAAAGGTACGGAATTGTGCAAGACAAATGATTACTACAAATAATAAGCGTTGTATTAAAGTTGAAGCGCCTGATCGACGAATGGCTTGTTTTACAGCAAATTCAATATATAAAGGAAATCGTCCATATTTTGACAAGTTACACAAGTCATTTAATCCTCTGGTTGCTAATCATTTTTTTCATTTTCTTGCAAATTGGAGTGAACCTTGGGATAAATCTGATATTCCAATGACCAATTTTAGAAGAGAATTAATGACTTATGAATTACCTACAACTCTTTCGTTTTTGTTGAATGAGATTAATCTTGGAATCAATGAAGATGGTAATCAAAAAATATTATATTATCAAAATAGTAATGCAATAATTGAAATTTATAGTAATTATGAATTATGGTATTCACAATTTTCAAAAACGGAATATAAAAAATCAACAATCAAGGATTTTTTGGAATCATTAAACGATGATTTTAATGTATCATTTGAAACTATTGAGAATGATAATTATACTATTCTCAATTGTTCTGGTAAAACTGGAAATTTTATAACTATTCATAATATTGATAATATTGATAAGATATTAAAAGAAAGATATGGATTTTTTGATAGTATTGGAGTGTGATTAATAAATATAAATTATGTTTAATCAAGATTTAAAATTATTAAACATTAAATTAATAAAATGTATGTACGGATTACTTTAAAAGAAATGAATTTTTTTATTTCAAAATAAAAATGATTCCACCTGAATTAATATGTATAATAAATAATCATATGGAATATCATATAGAATGTATAGAATCCACATATTTACAAACTCATAAAGAGAAATTTGAATATACGTTACATTTTATAGATTTGTGGGGTGATGTGACTAATTATAATCAATGTATTTCTTACATGAAAGAAATGAGTATTATTTTGAAATATTTGAAACAAGATGATATAAAAATTTGAAAAAGTTTATTCTGGGCCTGTTTCGTTAGGTTTAGTTGTATCATTACATTTACAAACTTCTAAATGCTTATCAAATCCATTCATAAAATCATCAACCTGTTCCATAGTTATAGTACATACTACACTCTTTCCTTTGCCAGTATTGAATATAGGATCAATTAATTCATTATATCCATCCTTGCAACATAATGTTTCCATTTCTAACGATTTTTTTATATCCATATATCCCTTGTATAATCGTTCATATTTAATACCAAAAGATTCCAAGAATAATGGTAAATCATCCTTTTCACCATATGTGCCTTTTACTAATTTCCAAAACAAATCATCCCTCGTAAATCTTGTATGCTCCGTTGTTTTTCCATCCATTTTGATAGTGTATTTAAAATATTTTTCCCAAAACGTAAATGTTGGAAATTCATAAACATAATGACATTTATTAGTTTCATAAATTTTACCACGTTGTGAACGACTTATCACAATTTGTTGATTGGCATTATAATATCCAATAGCATCCAACATTGATGGATATGATTTTGCAAATATTGGTCTATTTCTTATAAATTTTTTCGAATAAATGTCCCATGATTTAATATATAATAATTCTTCTTCATCAATACTATAAATATTACATAATGTATCATCAAGTAATAAAAACATATGAATATATCCACGCTTTAATCTGTGGATGGGTTTCATATGTTTCATAAAACATTTATACACGATAGAGTCAGAATCAATTCTATTGTTATACTTGTCATGTAATACTAATCCTTGTTTAGGAAAATTTTGTACATGAACAATAACACCATCAAATGTTGGAAGTACTCGATCAACATTTTCATATTTTGATAAATATATATCAATATTATCTTCTTTGATATATTTTATTTGTATTGGAGCAATCATTCTTTAACTATTTATTAGAAACAATTTTTTTTAAACTTTTTAATAAAATGATTGCAAATGAATTAATTGATTTAATTTTTTTTCATACTGATTTAGATACTTGTATAATTCATAATAATAAATATATAGCTAAGAAATTAGTTGATAAACATTCACTTAGATTTGCTTCCCAAAATGGACATTTGGAAGTTGTTAAATTTTTATGTAGTTTAGATTGTGTTGACCCTTCAGCTAATGATAATTGTGCTGTTAAATATGCTTCTAATAATGGACATTTGGAAGTTGTTAAATTTTTATGTAGTTTGGATTGTGTTGACCCTTCAGCTGGTTATAATTGTGCTGTTAGAATGGCTTCCTTGAATGGACATTTGGAGGTTGTTAAATTTTTATGTAGTTTGGAATGTGTTGACCCTTCATATTATAATAATTATGCTATTGGAAATGCTTCCAAAAATGGATATTTGGAAGTTGTTAAATTTTTATGTGGTTTGAAGCGTGTTTACCCTTTATATATTAATCGTGCTATTATACATGCTTCGGGTAATGGACATTTAGAGGTTGTTAAATTTTTACGTGATTTAGATTGTGTTCCTTCAGATAATTATAATTTTGCTATTGGATATGCTTCCGAGAATGGACATTTGGAAGTTGTTAAATTTTTAAAAAGTTTAAATAGTTTAAATAGTGTTGATGGATCTTAGTATAATAAAAAATGATTGCAAATGAATTAATTGATTTGATTTTGTTACATACTGATTTAGATACTTGTATAATTCATAATAATAGATATATAGCTAAGAAATTAGTTGATAAACATTCACTTAGATGTGCTTCCAAAAATGGATATTTGGAAGTAGTTAAATTTTTATGTAGTTTGGATGATTGTGTTGACCCTTGGGCTGTTGGACACGCTTCCGAGAATGGACACCTGGAAATTGTTAAATTTTTATGTAGTTTGGATTGTGTGGACCCTTCGGGTGATGATAATTGTGCTGTTAGATGGTCTTCCTTTAATGGACATTTGGAAATTGTTAAATTTTTATGTAGTTTGGATTGTGTGGACCCTTCAGATGATGATAATGATGCTATTCAATGGGCTTCCCGAAATGGACATTTGGAAGTTGTTAAATTTTTATGTAGTTTGGATTGTGTTGACCCTTCAGCTGATTATAATTATGCTGTCGAATGGGCTTCCTTTAATGGACATTTAGAGGTTGTTAAATTTTTATGTAGTTTGGAATGTGTTGAAGTTGATAAAAATTATGCTATTTTTTGGGCTTCCTTTTATGGACATTTGGAAGTTGTTAAATTTTTAAAAAGTTTAAATAGTGTTGATCATCCTTGCTTTTGAAGAATAGTATAGTAATAAAAATGATTGCAAATGAATTAATTGATTTAATTTTTTTTCATACTGATTTAGATACTTGTATAATTCATAATAATAAATATATAGCTAAGAAATTAGTTGATAAACATTCATTATGTAATTATATAGAATCTAATAATTTAACAGTTGTTAAATTTTTATGTAGTTTGGATTGTGTTGATCCTTCAGCTGGTGATAATTTGTCTGTTGGATATGCTTCCCAAAAGGGACAGTTGGATGTTGTTAAATTTTTATGTAGTTTGGATTGTGTTGACCCTTCAGCTTGTGATAATCGTGCTGTTATACTGGCTTCCGCGAATGGACATTTGGAAGTTGTTAAATTTTTATGTAGTTTGGATTGTGTTGACCCTTCAGATGTTAATAATGATGCTGTTAGATGTGCTTCCAGATATGGACATTTAGATGTTGTTAAATTTTTATGTTGTAGTATAGAATAATTTTATATAAATAATAAGCTTTTTTTTTCATAAATCTAAAATAAATCTAAAACAAATCTAAAATAAATCTAAAATATATCTAAAACAAATCTAAAATAATTATGAAACGAAAGATAATTGAATTGGAAGAGGGATCAAATAAAATCGCAAAATACTATGTAGATATTCCAGAACCTTGTGAATGTAATGTAGATGTTGAATACATGGATACATCTATTACATTTCAGGCATTGGATTGGCAGTTTGTAAAAAATGATATATACTGTTTCGGAAGAACTGTAGATAATAGTAGTATCACTATAAAATTAAAGGGTGTTATTATACCATTTTATATCAATGTACAACAAAAGAGTAATGAAGAGATTAATTACATTATAAATTATCTCAAGAATCGTGGAAAACTATTTTCATTGGTTTGTAGAAAAATATTTGGATGCAATTTAAATTATGGTATTAATGGTCTTGAGGATAAAATGTATAATTTTATTAGAATTGATTGTAATAGTATTATCGATTTTTATGTATGGAGAAAGCGTTTCACATATGGATTTAAAGATATCATTGATGGAAAATCTTGGAATTTTGGTATTCATAAATTGTATAATGCAAATTTG
Organism: Clostridium sp.; assembly: GCA_038040705.1. Lineage (GTDB taxonomy): Bacteria > Bacillota > Clostridia > Clostridiales > Clostridiaceae > Clostridium_AD. The sequence continues at coordinate 8,573 of JANZQE010000238.1, forward strand.
AAACCATTGTTAACTATATTTCATAATTATAATATTATGGTGCATGGATACTTTAAACTTGAAAAATATGTTTATAGTAATGACCCTGCAAATTCTGCTATAAATGTTGATATTAATATCAATGATTTGACTCCATTGGAATCAACAGAAATACCTAATAATCCACATTTAAAAATCGCATCATTTGATATTGAATCAGAAGGTACAAATCCAAATGTAGATCGAGTTATTCAAATTGGTATAACATTATATGATATTTATGATCCAGTTGAAACAAATATAAAATATCTGTTATCGTTTTCTCCACTTCGACCATGTGGAGATATTCCAGATATTACTGTCATTAATTATAAAAAGGAAAAGGATTTGATTATTGGATTTATTGATTTATTATCCAAGAGTGATTTTGATGTTATTACTGGATATAATATTTTTGGTTTTGATTTGAAATTTTTATACAAACGAGCCGAATTATTTGGTATTCAAACAAGGTTTTTACATTGGAATCGAGTATTATCTGATGATTTTAAAGGAGTACTTCAATGTAAAGGATCTGGTAAAGGTGAAGGATTTAATGAACAATATTATCTATCTCTAAATGGACGAATTCAAATGGATTTATTACCTATTATGAGAAAAAATTTTAAATGTGATAGATATACTCTTTCATTTGTTTCACAAGAATTTTTAAATGATGATAAGATTGATTTATCCTATAAACAAATGATGCAATTATGGAATCGTGGAAAGGGATCAACTGGTGATTTAGCTATAATCGGAGAATATTGTGTAAAGGATACTATATTACCTATCAAACTTATATTGAAACTTGGATTAATTACTAATGCTACCGAATATTCAAATATTGCATACTTTCCACTTGCAATGACATTTTTATATGGAGAAACAGCAAAGAGTTGGAGTCAGATTTGTTATGAAGCAGAACAACAAAAATATGTAATTTCCAATGACCGTAGACCAGGTAGAGCTTATCAAGGAGCGACTGTATTGGAACCAAAAAAAGGAATGTATCTTGATAATGCTGTTGGTGTTTTTGATTTTAAATCTTTATATCCATCAATTATGATTGCTGAAAATATGTGTCCAACTACATTTTGCACGGATAGGGCACTTATTGCAAAACATCCTAACGACTTTCAAACATTTCATATTAATGGTAGAGATATTGTATATTATCAAAAACGTAAAGGTATTGTACCAACAGTACTTGAGAAATTACTATCCACTCGTGCACGTGTCAAGAAAGAGATGAAGACTCATGAAAAGGGGTCTTTTTTATATCGTAAATTAGATGCTAAACAATTGGCAGTAAAGGTTAGTGCAAATAGTATTTATGGTTTTTTTGGAGTCAAGACTGGTATTTATCCATTAACTGAGATTTCAGAAGCTGTAACATTTACTGGTAGAAATATGATTGAGATGACTAAGAATTATGTAGAAAATAATTATGATGGAATGGAAGTTATTTATGGTGATACCGATTCAGTAATGGTCAAATTTCCTTCGCATTATCAGGGAAAGGAATTATTTGACAAGGCTATCCAAATGAGTAAAGAAATGAATGTATTGTATAAATCACCAAATGAATTGGAATTTGAAAAGATGTATTCGGCTTATTTATTAAAGTTGAAGAAAAAGTATACTGGATTGTATCAAGAAATATATGGAGGAAAGGTTACTAATGACATTACTGGTTTAGAACCTAATAGGCGGGATGGAACTAAATTGATGAAGATGGTTTTAATTAAAATTTATGCTATTTTATTGAAAGATAAGAGACCGTTTGATGTTGTGAAATATGTAAAGGAATTTTGTATATCTGTTTTAGAAGAGAATCAGCCTCAAAGCTTGTTTGAATTGAGTAAAAAACTTGGTGCAAGATATAAGAATGGTAATCTTCCACATGTTGTATTAGCCAAAAAAGTTAATGAAAGATCGTTAGCTGAAATTTATACCCCTGGTGATCGTATTCCATATGTATTTGTAGATTGTAAATTCAAGAAAAATGTTCCACAATATCTTCGAGTTGATGATCCACAATATGTTAAGGATAATGGATTAAAATTGGATTACAAGTATTACATTACAAAACAATTGATGTTGCCTGTTATAAGTAGTATGGAATTTACAGATTATCCTGCACAATTAAGAATATTTTTTAAAATGATTGAGAATGGTGCTGATATTGAAACGGTAAAGTTGTTTGAATTTAAAATGGGTCGTGTTGATGCAGCTAATATAATTTGTCGATTTATAAAAGCAAGGAAAATTAAAATAAATAAATAAAAAATGATTGCAAATGAATTAATTGATTTGATTTTTTTTCATACTGATTTAGATACTTGTATAATTCATAATAATAAATATATAGCTAAGAAATTAGTTGATGAAAATTCATTATGTAATTATATACAGTCTAATAATTTAACAGTTGTTAAATTTTTATGTAGTTTGGATTGTGTTGATCCTTCAGCTAATAATAATCGTGCTGTTAAATGGGCTTCCAGTAATGGACAGTTGGAAGTTGTTAAATTTTTAAAAGGTTTAAATAGTGTTGATGGATCTTAATATAATAAAAAATGATTGCAAATGAATTAATTGATTTAATTTTTTTTCATACTGATTTAGATACTTGTATAATTCATAATAATAAATATATAGCTAAGAAATTAGTTGATGAAAATTCATTATGTAATTATATACTGTCTAATAATTTAGAAGTAGTTAAATTTTTATGTAGTTTAGATTGTGTTGACCCTTCAGCTGATGATAATTATGCTGTTATATTTGCTTCCGAGAAGGGATATTTGGAAGTTGTTAAATTTTTATGTAGTTTGGATTGTGTTGACCCT
>JANZQE010000239.1:0-2685 GCA_038040705.1 Clostridium sp.
CAATAACTAATTTTAAGCGTATTATAAAAGATGAAAGTGGCAAATGCTAATATACATAGACTGGTTTTATGGAAGAGTGCAGTACATGTATATGTAGTGTTGGATGATATAATAATGAACATAATAAAAATATTGGAGGTAAACAATGAAAATAGTGATTTCATCAACAGGGAAAACTACAGAGGATTTATTAAATACTAGGTTTGGAAGATGCGAATATTTTCAAATTCATGATACTGAAAGTGGAGAATTTAAAGTTATAGAAAACAAGGGTCAAAATGCTGGTGGTGGGGCAGGAATTATTGCATCTAACCAAATAATTGACGAAAATATAGATGTTATTATTACAGGTAATCTTGGTCCCAATGCTTTCGAACTTATTGAAAAAGCAGAAATTAAAGCATATAAGTGTGAAAGCATTGATATAAGCTCAGCACTTTTGAAATATAATAAAGGCGAACTAGAAGAAATACAAATGTCTGGTCCTGCATATCATGGTGGAGGTAAATAAAATGGAAATAAATATAGCAGTTCTTAGTGGAAAAGGAGGAACGGGTAAAACTACAGTTTCAACTAATCTTGCTCTTGCATTAGAAGCCAATTATATAGACTGTGATGTTGAAGAACCAAATGGGTTCTTGTTTCTAAAACCTGAAGTAGATAAAACAGAAAAAGTTATGGTAGAGTATCCAATTATAAATAAAGCTAACTGTACTTCTTGTGGAGCGTGTGTAAATGTATGCCAATTTAATGCTCTTGCAAAAGTGAAAGATGAAATTTTACTCTTTTCTAAATTATGTCATGGATGTGGAGCTTGTGAACTTGCATGTAAATATAATGCTATAACCTACAATAAAAGACAAACAGGTAAAATTGAAAGCGGAAAAGTAAGAAACATAGAATGCAGTAGAGGGATTTTAAATGTGAATGAACCTATGGCAGTTCCTGTTATTCGACAATTGCTTAAACGTATATCGGGGGGAGTTAATTTAATTGATTGTCCTCCAGGTACTTCTTGTAGTGTAGTAAATGGACTGAAATATGCTAATAGAGCAATACTTGTTACAGAGCCTTCAGAATTTGGGCTTCATGATTTGAAAATGGCTGTAGAACTTGTAAAAATGTATAATATACCTTTTGGTATAGTTATAAATAAAGATGACGAAAAAGATAATATAATAAAAAGATATTGTAGGGAAGAAAAAATAAAGTTGCTAGGTACTATACCTTATAGTAAAAACACAGCAGTAATTTATTCTAAGGGAGAAGTATTATATGATGATTTATCTCATAAAATTCTATTTAATGATATTTCAAAGGAAGTAAAGGAGGTGTTGTTTTGGAACTTGTAATTTTAAGTGGTAAAGGTGGAACGGGCAAAACTACAATTGCAACAGCACTAGCTGAACTTGCTAAGGATGTAACAAGAATCGATTGCGATGTAGATGCACCTAATCTTTATATGTTTTACAAAGGACAGGATACTTACAAAAGTGATTTTGTAGGTGGTAAAAAAGCTGTAATAGATGAACCTCTTTGTACTAAGTGTGGTAAATGTGAGACTGTGTGTAAATTCGAAGCTATAGAAAATTGCAAGATAAATTTATTTGCTTGTGAAGGGTGTGGAGCTTGTACACTTATATGCCCACAAAATGCTATATTATTAAAATCAAAAAAAACAGCAGAAACATTTATTACTAAGTTAGATAAAGGTATAATTTCAAGAGCAGAAATGGATATAGGTAGTGATGGTTCAGGACTTCTAGTAACGCTTCTTAGAAAAAATGGCAAAAAATTTAGTGATAATAAGAAATTAACTATATTAGACGGTTCACCAGGTATTGGATGTCCTGTTATAGCATCAGTAACAGGGAGCGATGCGGTACTCGTTGTTACAGAACCTACAAAATCAGGTCTTGGAGATTTAAAGAGAGTAGTAGAATTATGTGAACATTTTGGTGTTAATACAATGGTTTGTATAAATAAATATGATATAAATGAAGAAGTAGCTAAAGAAATAGAAGACTTTGCTAATGATAAAAGTTTAAAAGTAGTAGGTAAAATTCCCTATGATGATATTGTTATGAAATCTATAAATGAATTAAAACCAATTACTTGTTATAAAGAGAGTATAGCCGAAATAGCTATTGAAGATATGTGGAGTAATATTAAAGACTTATTTAAACTTTAAAATGGTAGTGAAATCAATTAATTTTAGATATAGGGAGGAATTATAAATGAGAATAGCAGTTGCATGTGAAGAAAGTAAAGTAAGTGGACATTTTGGGTATTGTGAGAGTTTTGCAATATATGAAGTAGAGGAAGGTAAAACAGTAAGTAAGAGTTTTACTGCAAATCCAGGACATAAGCCTGGATATCTTCCAGTATTTTTGAAAGAATTAAATGTCAATATTATTATTGCAGGTGGAATGGGAGAAACAGCACAAAATTTATTCAATGAAAATGGTATTGAGGTAGTAGTTGGTGCACAAGGATTAAGTGATGAAGCAGTAGAAAAATATATAAGTGGCGAATTAAAATCAACAGGTACTGTTTGCCATGAACATATACAATAAACGAATATAATTTTATAAGTTATAAATGAGGGGTAGTAATCTACCTCTTATTTATTATTGGTTTTTAATAAATAAAAGAAAAAATGAGAGAAGGCATTAATCTAATGAG
>JANZQE010000240.1:0-2555 GCA_038040705.1 Clostridium sp.
ATTATACACTTTTGATTGATTCAGAGCCTCACCAGAAATCGGAGACTGATGCAGGTTTTTTTCATACCGGCTCTGTTGGAAAATTAATGCCCGTGGTGTATGTAAGGGGTAAAAAAACACATATCGGTGATATTTTTCAAGGGTTTAATCCACTCCTGCTATTATCTCGAATTGCTAGTGAAACGGAGCTTAATACAGATTTTTCAGATGTTGTAGGGGACGAAGTATCACCACCACCTTCCTGGAGTTTCCTTAGAGATGGGAAAAAATGTTATGATGCTTCTATACCTGAATCTGCTGGTGGATATTTTAGTGTTTTAACATTGAAGCGAACACCAAATATAATACTAGACCAATTACTTGAAATTTCTAAACAAGCTTTTGAAAACGTTATAGGACAAATGAATGGAAACTACAGTAAATATCTATTGAAAAAAAATGTAGCCGATCATAGTCTTCCATGGAAAACCAATGTTAAAACTTTTGCACAAATATACAACGACGCCATTGAGCAATCAGGAGACAAATTTCTTAAAGACTATCATCTAACTATAGACAAATTAAAAGTGGACATAAAAAACAACATCATTAGTATGCCAGAAAGTAATCTAGCTCTGATTGATAAAACATTGGAATATATTATGGATAAGACTCCGATGGTTGTCATAGCATTTTCCCCACCGTATTACCCTCATGTATCAATGAATGATTTTAAAGAATTAGATAAAAGCGTATCAGATATTGACGAAACTATAATTCGCATTGCGAGGGAAGTATGCGATGAAACTTACTGTAAAAGAAATTATTTTATGGGTATTTCTGATATGAGTTATGTAGCTTTGAATGAAAGCGAAAAAATAATACCACATATAGAATCCAATATGCCGCTTTGGGGAAATATGTATGATATTCCGTTTGATTCGCTAAAACAATTAGCCATCCCAAGTATGAATATAGGACCCTGTGGAAAAGACCTGCATAAATTTACTGAAAGAGTTTTAGAACAAGACGTAATAAGACAAACTCCAAGATTAATATCAGGTGTGATTGATCATATATTAAAAAATAATTAATGACTATTTTTAAATTACTAGTTATTATAGTCTAAAATATAAAATAAGAAGGGGATGTAGAGTATGCCAGAATCAATAGTAAACTTTGTTAATACTGCTACGGGTATAATATGGGGACCAGGAATGTTATTTTTACTGGTTGGCGGTGGATTATTTATCTCATTTCGGATTGGCTTTGCACAAGTACGACATTTTAGATACATGTTTTCTCAAACTTTTGGTTCACTATTTAAAAAGAATAATTCTAAGGGTGAGGGTACCATTACTCCTTTTCAAGCAGTTACATCAGAGCTTGCGTCCACTGTAGGTGCAGCAAATATTGTAGGTGTGCCTGTAGCCATTTTCTTTGGAGGTCCCGGTGCAGTGTTTTGGATGTGGATGACAGCACTTGTAGGAATGGGAACAAAGTTTGCCGAAATTGTACTTGGTATAATGTATAGGGAAAAAAATGAAAAAGGTGATTATGTTAGTGGACCAATGTATTATTTAAGAAATGGTTTAAAGTCTCCTTCGTTAGCAAATATATATTCTTTTCTATTTATGATAACAATTCTATGTGGGATTATGGTACAAGCTAATTCTGCAGCTGGTTCAGCGGTTACATTAGGAATAAGTCCAACTATTTCAGGAATTGTCATTACGCTTTTTGTAGGTTTAATAGTTGTCGGTGGAATTACAAGGATAGGAAAAATTTCAGAAAAATTTGTTCCTTTTATGGCAGGTTTCTATATATTAGGATGCCTATTTATTATTCTTGGTAATTTAGGAACCGTACCAACAGTTTTTGCTTTAATTATGAAAGATGCATTTACTGGTCATGCCGCAGTAGGTGGTTTTGCCGGTAGTACAATTGTAATGGCAATGAGATTCGGAACTGCAAGAGGGGCATATTCCAATGAAGCCGGTATGGGAAGTGCTCCAATAGCTCATGCAGCTTCACAAACAGATCATCCTGTTAGACAGGGCCTATGGGGTATGTTTAGTGTATTTATGGATACCATCGTAATATGTTCAATGACAGCTTTCGTTGTACTGGCGTCCGGCGTTTGGCAGGAAACTGGAATAGAAGCATCTGCCATGACAGCAGTTGCATTCACTAATTTCTATGGTCCTACAGGAGGATTTCTCGTTAGTATTGCAGTATTGTTATTTGTTATTTCTACAATCTACGTAATTTTATACTTTGGAGAAACAATTGCTAATTATTTATTTGGATATAAATTTTCAATATTTATGCGATTCGTTTACTTGGCAGCATGCTTTATCGGTGCAATCGGTGGTATGAAATTTCTATGGTTATTCTTAGATTTACTATTCGGTTTAGCAGTTATTCCCAACATGATTGGGCTAATACTATTATCAGGCGTTGTAGCTTCACAAACAAAGGAGTTTTTCACTAGTGATGAATTCTACTTAAAAGATATTGCCGTAAATAAAAAAAATAAAAACTTAAAAGCTTAAAATTTAACTAATCCTTAAAAT
>JANZQE010000241.1:0-5447 GCA_038040705.1 Clostridium sp.
ATTACTACACTGAATTTGCGAAAAAGTTGCCAAAAGATGCAGTTATACTTACAGCTGGTTGCGCAAAATATAAATATAACAAATTAGATTTAGGTGATATTGGTGGAATCCCAAGAGTACTAGATGCAGGTCAATGTAATGATTCATACTCATTAGTATTAATAGCACTTAAATTAAAAGAAGTATTTGAATTAGAAGATATAAATGAACTACCTATTTCTTATAATATTGCATGGTATGAGCAAAAGTCTGTTATAGTACTACTTGCATTATTACATTTAGGGGTCAAAAACATTCATTTAGGACCAACTCTTCCAGCATTTTTATCCCCTACCGTAGTTAAGGTATTAGTTGATAACTTCGGAATTGGTGGAATAACTAATGTAGATGATGATATTGATATGTTTATGGGTGCATAGCACTTAGAATTTTATTCTTATTAATAAGTAATTTAAAAATGTTAAAGCTTAAAAGCTTTAACATTTTTTTATTCTACTTATTTTTTTTCTGTAAAATTATATATATTGAATCTTTATCTTCTTGTTCAAAATAATAATTCATTTCAATTATTTTAAAGCAACCTTGAAAAATATTTATCAGTTCATTTTTTTCATAATATACAAATCTTAATCCATTATATATTTCTTCTGAATCACCTCTCCAAAAGGTATGAAATATTAAACCTTCATCACGGAGGACTTCCTGCTGCCTCAATACGGATTGATTAAGTTCTTTCTTTGTTAAATGTTGTAATACCTTATTAGAGTATATACAGTCAAACTGTTTTTCAGTATTTATTGTTACTGCATCTAAAAAGAGTAACTCAATATCTTTATTATTTTCTTTGTACACATCTAAAAATGCTTGTGAATTATCAGAACCAGTGGCATTATAGTCTTTTTTAAGTAAATTCAGATCGTTGCCCGGACCCATTCCAAGTTCTAAAACTGTAGAACCCTCATTTAAGTGCCTTCTTAAAATATCTACAAGTTCTTTGCCATCTGTACCTTCACACATTTTTATATATTCCTGAACATTCTGTTTATCATTAAAATAAGTCATAAAGAAACCTCCCTCTATATTTTTTCTGTCTTAATCTTAAGAAGATACATTCCTGCTGATCCAAATAGGGCTAAAAAGAAAGCCAATGGCCACACAGCTTTAACTCCGAAAATGTCCATATATTTACCCATAAGTGACGTACCAAGCGCCCCACCTATTGCGAAGCTTAATCCTGTAACTGCACTAAATCTCGCTCTAAAATTTTGCGGTGCATTATTTGCTATGTATACTCCAAAATTCGTCACGATCATAATTTCGCCTATTGTCCATATAAGCGTTGATAATATGTATAATGGCATTGTATGGATAAATGTAATCATTCCAAAACCAATAGCACTCATGACTCCTGACATTGCTATTGCACTCAATGGATTCCATTTCCTTATTTTGTTAGTTATAAACATAGTCAAGACAAGAACTGTTATTGCATTAAAACTTATAAGAATTCCATAATTTCTTGCGCCACTACTTCCAAAAATATGGTCTAACATTATCGGTAGTGAAAACACATTTTGCGTATATACAAAGCTTAAAAATATATTAATAATAAGAAAAACTAGAATTTTAGGACGTTTTAACAAAACTGTAAAAACGTTACCTTCTTCACTTTTTTCTTCATTTGTGATAAATTTGGTATTGTTATAATCTGGTAACGTCTCTGGTATATTTAGTGCTACTAGAATTACAGCTATAAGTGAAGTAATTGCATCGCCTATAAATATAAGCGGTATATAATGGTTAAATAAAAATCCAGCTGCAAGTGGTCCAGCTGCTGCTCCTAAGTTTATTCCCAAATATGATATTGAAAACCCAATTTGTCTTTTTTCAGCTGGTAATACATCTGTTATAATTGCTGACATAATTGGGCGCACCCCTCCGTTAAAAAATGAGGATATACAAACAAGTGCAATTAAAATTTGAGGATTACTAACAAAAGCGCAGAAAAATAGAAAAAATCCTGCGGTAAATTGAAAGAAAATATAAGATTTTTTCCGTCCAATATGGTCTGCAATAAACCCTCCAGCAAAAGAGCCTGGAATTGATGAGAGTGCAGTAAGCATTACTGCAAATCCAGCACTCTCATAGTTAAGCCCCATTTTCTTAACTAAAAATAAAGTTAGAAACGGTATTACAAAACCACCAAACCGATTTGTAACTTGCGCTAAGAATATAATATATACACTCTTAGGTAATCCTTTATAGGTATCGAAAAACTTCAACTTTATCAGTCCCTTCATTTGTAAAATCCTCTTAATTATTAATAGGTACTTTTGAATGGTTTTTCTTCTGCATAATGGGGTGATATATCTCCATCTATTTTAGTTAATTCCTTGCCATCTGCTGAAAGACCAATTATATCAAAATCTGAACCCTGGAATTTATTCATATATACAAGCCATATCCTTGTCCCATTAGCATTAATAATTTTCGCTTTTCCTTCAATATTTCTTTTCTTTTCTACTATTTTTACTTGCTTAATATCAGGATTACCAATGATTCCGAAATATATGGGAAGTGAAGTTTTTTCAATGTTAGGGAAATATATGTAGGATACTCCAAATTCATTTGCTGGAGATTGTAAATCACCTCCACCACTATAAACGGTCTTAAACCCACTTATATTCTTTCTTACAATAGCAGTATAAAAGCCTTTCTGATCTACAGTATTACAAAATACTATACTTCCTTTATCAGTTTTTTCTTCATGTATAATAATTAAAGGCATTGAACCAGGTGTAATTACTGCTTCCTCTATTGTTTTTGCACCGTTGCTAAATTTAATCACTAAAAGTACTGACACAATCGTTATTGCTAAAACAATGAATCCTATTTTCTTTTTCATACTCTTCTCCCTTTTTAAATTTATATATATTTTTAATATGTAATAGTCTCATTGAAAACTAATATTACAATGATTAATGCTGTAATTACAGGAATAGAGCATCCTATTAATTTATATATTATAAATGGGAGACGTTTTTTTCTTTCCATCTCCGATATCATATATGGGAGACGTCTTTTTCTTTCCAACTCCGATACATCACAATTTGACTTGCTAAAATCTTTTTTCAATTTTTTTAATCCTATTTCTCCGGTAACAAGAAACCCTAAACCTATAATATAACTTATGATTTGTATGATTTTAGTAAAATCTTGCATTGCTTCCCCCCTAGTTTAATTTTCAACGTTATCATAGGACGTTTTTTTTATTAATTGTCGAGCAAATGACCTTGAATGCTCAATTTTATCATCCGTTATAAAGACAGATTTATACCCAAAATCTCTTTCAGCAAGCATTCCAATATATTTTAATTGAGAGTGCTTACAATACCTTTTTATGCCTTCTTCAAATAAATCAGCTCCTGCTTCTGGTCTATACCCACAAGTAGTTATGATAGCTAACTTTTTGCCATTCCATAGAGAGGGACCTTTTTCATCACCATAATACTTATTCATTCCAAATACCAAACGGTCCAACAGTGATTTCATAGGTGGTGTACAGTACCATGAATAAATAGGTGTAGCTAAAATAATAACATCACACTCATATATTTTTTCAAAAATTTCCTGCATATCATCGACATGATTACATCCGAAAATTGCCCAATCCTTTTGACAGTTACGACAAGAAGTACAAGGTTCAATATGTTTATCATAAAGCCAAATCACATCATATTGAATTTGCTGAAGTTCAAGTTCATAAGTAAACGGCTTTAATAATTTAGATGTATTTCCATCTTTACGTGGGCTTCCCACAAGAATACAATATTTCATTTTATACCTCCATTTGTTGATAAATATCCCATGCAAAATACGCACCTCTGGATCCTTCCTTCGCAATTTTTCACTACGTCATCACTAAAGAAATGTGCGAAGTAAATAAAATTTAACTATCTATTTAATTTCATCCATATTAAATTCAGTTACCTTAAGTTTGACTGTTGAGTTTCCTCTTTGCCCATCCACTGTTTCATAATCAAGAGAAAAATAAAGGTTGTCTTTAATGATATTTATATCCTCTTCACTAAATAACTTCTCTGAACTTATTTCACCTACACCTTTATTTAACAAAAATTCACCAGGAATCGTTATTTGTGTATCCACTGCAAACGATACAGAATTAGATAAAACTATGTCTTTTGCCACTTGTTTATCTAAATAAATAGTTTTGGAATACGATTGTAGTTTTTCTTGTGAATTCCCCTTATACTGTATTTTACCTCCATTAACTGTATGCTTGTTAGGAGATATAATAACAAGTCCGTCGCTAATTTTTATATCTGTGCCCTCTCCCTCAAATGAATATACTTTAAATATTTGTTTATCAATTTTACTTTTATATAATACTGTTGTTCCAATAAATATTGCATTTGTAATAAGTAAAAAAATTAAAAGACCAAGTAAAAGTGATTTCTTCATATTTTACCTCCTTAATTCTGAATAATCTTCACCTCGCACTTTTACAGAATTTATACATAATAAGTTTTTGAAATATATAAATAAACTTAGTATTAATGCAGACATCCATACAACTGCGACACCAAAATTATGGTTATTTCGTTGCTTTTCGAGTAAAAATTAGATATATAATCCCAACCATTGAAATCAATGCAAAGATAAATGTAATTAGATGTGGTGATAATTGACTTGCAACAAAAATAGCTGTTGGTCCATCTGCACTCACTTTATTTGAATCTATATGATATTTATACGATAGATATATCGGCATTAAAAAACTAACTGCGACACTAATAAAAGTTATTATTGTAGTAATAGTAGTAATCATGATAACTACTTTTGTGAATTTTCCTTTTTTCAATTTTCCTCACCCCTACTTAAATAATAGTATTCGTATCATCTAACAACTGAATCTTGCTAGATAATGTATAGTTTTACTTCCTATAATACCATTATTCTACAAATGTACTTAATATCCTTCAAAACATAGAAGTTTCAATGCTTTTAAATCAATCCACTTAAAGTAAAATGACCTAAACATAATTAGGGCATTAAAGCATTTATAATTTTCTTCAAACAATTTTACTTCGTTATTTAGTACGATTTTGACAGAATTCTTTAACTGAGAAACTTCTTCAGGTATCCCTGATATGCTATACACTATCAAATTTTACACTTTTTTAACTTCCAATTATATCCATTAGACTTGCTTTTTGTGCAATAAGAGTAGCTTTATTAATATTCTTAAGTAACATCACTTGAGATAGATTTAAAAAGGGTGAATAATGATTCTCACTAATATTTATTTCTGCAATACTTTTGCCTTCTCGTAAGCTATTATAGCATTATCGAAATCATTTGTTTTCTCATATATTAGAGCTAGCCTCCACCAGGCAATACTACTTTTAGGCTTTTTCTCTACCAAT
>JANZQE010000242.1:0-8040 GCA_038040705.1 Clostridium sp.
TTTACTGTTGTAACCCCTTTAGTATTTGTTACCATAGCTAGTGCAGTAGGAAATATGGTGAATATGAAAAGGCTTGGGAACATTGTAAGTAACATGTTCCTTACCTTCATTGTTACAGGAGTTATTGCTGGCTTTATCATTCTTATTATTGTTAAGGTGTTTCCTCCTGCGGCTGGTGCTAATCTAGCATTAGATACTACTATGGAGCTTGAAACAGTCAAATTTTCAGAACAAATTGTTAAGGCACTAACCGTAAATGATTTTAGTGGACTACTTTCACGCTCTAATATGTTGCCACTTATTGTATTCTCAATTATATTTGGTTATTGCGTTAGTTCTCTTGGTGGTGAAAACAACATTATAGCTAGGGGTTTAGATGCTATGACCAAAGTTATGATGAAATTTGTTGGTATTATTATGTGGTATGCTCCAATTGGTCTAGGTGCTTATTTTGCAAGCCTAATTGGTGAGTTTGGACCTCAACTATTGGGTGCATATGCAAGAGCTATGATTATCTATTACCCACTTTGCATTGCATACTTCTTTATTGCATTTTATGGATATTCATATTATGCTGGAGGTAAGCAAGGGGTGAAAACTTTCTTCAAAAATATTTTAGGACCAGCTATTACGTCGATTGCAACACAGAGTTCTATTGCAAGTTTGCCTGTAAATTTAGATGCTACTGAACGTATGGGAGTACCAAAAGATATTCGTGAAATTGTTCTACCTATCGGTGCAACTATGCATATGGATGGTACTGTTATCTCTTCTATATTAAAGATTTCATTTCTGTTTGGAATATTTGGACAAGAGTTTTCAGGAGTTGGAACCTACGCTACAGCAATAGCAGTTTCAGTTCTTGGTGGCGTAGTTATGTCCGGTGTTCCGGGTGGCGGCCTTATCGGTGAAATGCTCATTGTTAGCTTATTTGGATTCCCACCAGAAGCATTCCCAATAATTGCAACTATCGGGTTCCTTGTAGATCCTCCTGCAACCTGTATAAACTGTACTGGTGATGCTGTAACATCAATGATTGTTACACGACTCGTGGAAGGCAAAGACTGGATGAAAAAGAATGTTAAAACTTTACCAACTTCTATTAAGGGGTAAGGTGATTTGACTACTAGGAATTAATGTGATATGATTCGATAGTATCTAGTAGGAAATTTTTAAGATAAAGATATAATTAATTTAATAAAATATATGTTGACAGTGATTAAAGAAAACCTATAAGTTTAGCTTTATAAGGTCAGCGCAAAAAACATTTATGTTTTTGTGCTGGCCTTTTTTTGTTTTTAAAAGATAGGCATTTTATTTAATACACCAAACTTTTGAAGGAGGTTTTTAATTATGATAGGACAAGCAGGTAGGGAAAAAGGTGATGATGTTTTGGTTAATGTTAATTTAAACACATCTGATGGTGTAACCGTAGACATAGCAAGTAAAGTCAAACAACTATTTGAAAAACAGATAGAGAAGTCTGTTAAAGACGTATTGGATGAAATGAATATTAAAAATGCACATGTTACTTTAAAAGATCAAGGAGCTTTAGACTTTGTAATAAGAGCTCGTGTTAAAACAGCCATTAGAAGAGCACAAGGAGGAGTGAATTAATGAAAAAATTAAGAAGAACAATGATGTTTTGTCCTGCCAATAATCCTAAAATGCTCTTTACAGCGCAGGTCTACAACCCAGATTGCATAATATTTGATTTGGAAGATGCGATTGCCTATGCTGAAAAAGACTCTGCAAGAGATTTATTATGTGAAGCCTTAAAAGCTGTGGATTATGGGGATATTGAAGTATTTGCAAGAATTAACCCATTGTATACACCATTTGGTGAAACTGATGTACGAGAACTTGTAGCAGCAGGGCTTAAAAATATTAGATTACCTATGTGTGAATCTAGCGCAGATGTTCGAGCGTTAGAAGTAATTATAGAAGAAGTTGAAAAAGAAAATGGCATAGAAATAGGCACAGTTAAAATACAATGTGCCATTGAAACTCCAAAGGGAATAGAAAATGCATATGAAATAGCAAAATCCAGTAGTAGAGTCATAGCAATATCTATTGGTGCAGAAGATTTTACTAGATCCCTTGGTACGGATAGAACAAAAGCTGGAAGAGAATTATTTTATGCAAGAACAAGATTAGTTGTTGCAGCATCAGCTGCAGGAGTAGATTCTATAGATACTGTATGGGCAGATGTTTCAGATATGGAAGGATTTACAGCAGAAGTAAAAGATGCGAAAAATTTAGGATTCTCAGGTAAATCTTGTGTGCATCCAGCGCAAGTTAAAGAAGTACACAGGATTTATACACCTACAAAAGATGAAATTTCAAATGCTTTAGAAATTATCTGCGCGGCTAAAGAGGCTGAAAAAATGAATCTTGGAGTAATAACTGTTAATGGTAAGATGGTAGACTTTCCAATAATTCAAAAGGCCGAGAGAATAGTAGCTCTCGCAAAAGGTGCAGGAGTATATAAGGAGGAGGAATAAAATAATGGAGTTTATAGTGAATGCAGTAGGTAGGAAAATACCTAAATATATAGAAGGTGTAGGAGAAACAAAACCATATATAGGCCCTTTTGAAACAAAACCTGAAGGCAGAAAATATTTACCTAACAAATCATACAACAAACCCGGTGACAATAAATTACTAGGTAATATTAGGGAGGCTATCGATGCGGTTGGCCTTAAAGATGGAATGACTATATCTTTTCATCATCATTTAAGAGATGGGGATTATATACTAAACACAGTGGTGGATGAAATAGCAAAAATGGGTATAAAAAATATTACAATTTGCGCTTCATCTTTGAATAAAGCTCATGAACCTCTAATTGAACATGTGAAAAATGGTGTAATTACAGGAATTCAAAGTAGTGGTCTTAGAGGAAAACTTGCTAAAGAAATATCTACCAAAAACATTTTAGGAAACCCTGTAATATTTAGAACACATGGTGGAAGAGTAAGGGCTATTGAAGCTGGAGATGTAAGAATCGATGTAGCATTTTTAGGAGCATCTTCTTGTGATAAAATGGGTAATATGAATGGAGTGGATGGAAAATCTTCCTTTGGAGCCATTGGATATGCTATGGTTGATGCTGAGTATGCAGATAAAGTAGTAGCAATAACTGATAATATAGTAGAATACCCACTATATCCTATAAGTATTAATCAATCATTAGTTGATTATGTTGTTGTAATGGATGAAATAGGGGATACCTCATTAATTTCTACAGGTGCCACTAGGGTAACCAATAATCCATTGGAACTTAAAATAGCAGAAAATGCAGCAAAGGTATTAATAGATTCTGGATACGTAAAAAATGGTTTTTCATTTCAAGCTGGAAGTGGCGGAGCTTCACTAGCGGTAGTTAAATTTATCAAGGAATATATGAAAGAAAATGAAATTATAGGCTCATTTGCCTCAGGCGGAATAAATTCATATTTGGTAAAAATGCTAGAAGAAGGGTTATTTAAAGCCTTATTTGATACACAGACTTTTGACAGCGAATCATCTAGTTCGCTTAAGCGAAATCCTAATCATATAGAAATGTCAGCATCAATGTATGCAAACCCTCATAATAAAGGCTGTGTTGCGCATCAGTTGGACATAATGGTACTTTCAGCTACAGAAGTAGATATTAATTTTAATATTAATGTTATGACAGGTTCAACAGGAGTAATTATGGGAGCTCAAGGTGGACATCCTGATACGGCTGCTGGAGCAAAACTTACGGTTGTAGTGGCGCCACTCATGAGGAAAAGAATACCTATAATAGTAGATGCAGTAACTACAGTTGTAACCCCAGGTGAAACTGTTGATGTGGTTGTTACAGAAAGAGGAATAGCAGTAAATCCTCGGAGAACAGATATTATAGAGAAATTAAGTAAATCCAACCTTCCTATTATGACTATAGAAGAATTAAAGAAATTGGCGGAATGTTTTACAGGTATTCCAGAAAAACCAGAATTTGATGAAGCAATTGTTGGAATAGTAGAATATAGGGATGGGACTGTAATGGATGTTATAAGACAAGTAAAGCAAAAATAATTACTCCTGTTCAAAAATATAGCATTAATACATTGACATAGTGCTTTGGACATGCTAAAATAATCACATAGCAAGTGAGGGCTAAAGGCTTAAGGTAAATATATATTGTTATACGTACTTTGAGATGAAAAGGTTTTCGCTAAATGCAGTGTGAATTATAAAATTTAATATTTATGATGACAGGGATTAAAGATAACTATTTAAGTTAAGCTTTATAAGGTCAGTCCAAGAAACTTTGAGGTTTCTTGTGCTGGCCTTTTTATTTTGCTTAAATAAATTATCCTGAAATTAGGCGGTTAATCCTTGCACTAAAATATAAATCAAGGCATTTAAAATCAAAAATTAAAATTGAGGGGGAAATTATTATGAAAAAGAACAATTTAATCAAAATGATTTTAGTTGGAACATTAGCAGTTACATCTTTAGCAGGTTGCGGAACAAAAGCTACGACAGATGAGGGGACGACACCTGACTATCCTAAAAATGCTATGGAATTTATAGCACCGGGTGGAGCAGGTGGTGGTTGGGATTTAACTATCCGTACTGTATCAAAAGTATTAGAAGACACAGAGCTTGTATCAGTACCAATGCCAATAACTAACAAACCAGGCGGCGGTGGCGGTGTAAACTTAGCATACATGCAGGCAAAGAAAGATTCAGATAATTTAATAGCGGTATATTCACCACCAATTATACTTATTAACTTAAATGGTTCAACAGAATTTAGTTATAAAGATACTACACCACTTGCAGGACTTATTTCAGATTACGCAGCATTTGCTGTAAATAAGGATTCGAAGTATAAAAGTATTAATGAAGTAATGGATGCATTAAAAAAAGACCCTAAGAGTGTGAAAATCGGTGGAAACTCTTCAGCGGGAAGTATGGATCATATTCAATTCTTAATAATAGCAAAAGCAGCAGGAGTTAAAAACATAAAGGATATCGATTATGTAAGCTTCCAAGATGGTGGAGCTGCAGCTCAGGTATTAGGTGGGCATATTGATCTTTTAACAACAGGAATCTCTGATGTTGCACAATTAGCTGAAAGTGGGAAATGAAGAGTATTAGCTCAGACAGCTGATAAGCGAGTAGGAACAGGCGCTGTTGCAGAAATACCAACATGCGTAGAAGCAGGAATAGATGCAACATTTACAAACTGGAGAGGATTATTTGCACCAAAAGATATGCCTGATTATGCAGTTAAATATTGGCAGGATACTTTAGCTAAAATGGTAGAAACTCCAGAATGGCATGCAGCTGCTGAGACAAATGGTTGGGATGAAACTTATTTAAATACAGCTGATTTTAATACGTTCCTAGATAAAACTAATGAAGATTATAAATCAATATTAGAAGAAATTGGAATGCTAAAATAAAGAAAATACATGAAGGGCAAATCTGATAACGGGGAATTTTCTCCTTATCAGATTTACATTTAGAAGGAGGATATAAATTGGGTAGTAAGAGTAAGTTAGATTTTGATGCTTTGCTTGGAATTGTTGTTACATTATTTGGATTGGTTTATATTTTAGCAGCTTATCTTTTACCAAGGGCAACAATAGGAAAACCGCTAGGACCTTCCAAATTTCCGTTTTTATTAGGTGGAATATTGGTTGCTTTAGGAATTTTACTTTTTTTAAGAAGCGATATGTCAAAGACAAAAGAAGCATTAAATCAGTTAAAGAAAATGAGTGAAAAAGAAAAATCCAATTCAAAGCTTATTGCGTTAACCTGTGTGTTTTGCGTTATATATGCCTTAATTTTTGATAGTTTTGGATTTGTAATTTCAACTTTCATATTTCTTCAAGGTATGCTTTATTTGACTAATAAAAAACGAATAATACAAAATTCAATAGTGAGTATATGTTTTAGTATTGGTATATATATTCTATTCTCGAAGTTTCTAGGAATTATTCTTCCACAAATACCATTTCTAAATATTTAATAGGAGGTGAAATAATGGGTGACGTATTTATAAATTTATTTAATGGGTTTTTGGTAGCAATGACACCTTACCATATACTTATGGTTACTGTAGGTGGAGTTTTAGGTACTATCGTTGGTATGCTTCCAGGACTTGGACCTGCAACAGGGGTTGCAGTATTACTTCCACTTACATTTTCAATGGGACCAACAGCTGCTTTGATTACAATGTGTGGGGTCTATTATGGATCTATGTATGGTGGTTCAAGAAGTTCGATTTTAATAAACACTCCAGGAGATGGTGCGGCTTTAGCTGCAACTTTTGATGGCTATCCTATGGCTATGGGGGGGCGGGCTGAATCTGCCCTTGCAATATCTGCAATAGCATCATTTATTGGTGGAACAATTGCAGCAGTATTCATGGTCTTTGTTGCTAATCCTATTGCGGATTTTGCTATAAAATTTGGACCGGCTGAATATTTTCTTCTGATGATAGCAGCACTTGCAATGACAGCATCAATGTCTGAAAAGAATATGTTAAAGGGATTTATTGCAACAATTATAGGGCTTATGATAACAACAGTTGGTATAGATGCACAATCTGGTGTTTCAAGATTCACTTTTGGAAACTTACATTTACAAACAGGAATAGATTTTCTTGTAGCTATAATTGGTATATATGCTTTAGGCGAGGTTTTTAAAAGCTTTAAAACACTTCAAGAGGGAACTAAAAAATCCCAAACAAAGTTTAAAAAGATTTGGATTACAAAAGAAGAATGGAAAAGATGTAAATGGCCTATACTAAGAAGTACACCGATGGGATTCTTTATTGGAGCACTTCCAGGAGCAGGTGGAACAATGGCATCTTTAATGGCCTATACCAATGAAAGATCATTGTCGAAACATCCGGAAGAATTTGGTAAAGGCGCTATAGAAGGCTTAGCGGCACCAGAAGCTGCCAATAACGCTGCGTCAGTTGGAGCTTTGATACCGATGCTTACTCTTGGTATTCCAGGTTCAGGAACAACTGCAGTTATGATGGGAGCATTGTTGATGCTTGGTATTCAACCAGGACCACTATTATTCTCACAGCATCCTGATATAGCATGGGGACTTATTGCAAGTATGTTTATTGGAAATATTGTATTAGCAATTATAAATGTTCCACTTGCTGGTGTTCTTGTAAGGGTTCTAGCTATTCCAGCAAAAATATTATACCCTCTAGTACTTGCATTAGCTTTCGTAGGAGGTTATGCTATAAGTAACAGTGTAACAGACTTTTATTTATTAACTGGATTTGGTATTTTAGGATACATAATGAGTAAAGTAGATCTTCCATCAGCACCATTGGTACTCGGCGCTATAGTTGGGGGAACAATGGAACAATCATTTAGACAAGCAATGACAATATCAAATGGAAGTATGAAAATTTTCACTGGTTCAGGAGTAGCAATAGCTTTAATAATTATTACAATGGCTTCAATTGCATATCCACTTATTAAAGCATCCTATGTAAAGAAAAAAACGAATATCGTACAGTAACAAAGTACTTAATATTTAGCTAACCCATTACTATAAAATGAGTTAGCTTTTGTTAAAAAGAGGTGAAAAATGGAAAAACTTAAATTTACTGAAACAGCATTAAGAGATGGACATCAATCTTTAATTGCAACAAGGCTTACCACAGCAGAAATCCTACCTATTATAGAGAAGATGGATAAGGTGGGTTACTACGCTATGGAAGTTTGGGGCGGGGCTACTTTTGACTCTTGCCTAAGATACTTAAACGAAGACCCTTGGGAGAGACTTCGTGAAATTAAAAAAAGAGTAAAGAATACAAAGCTTCAAATGCTTTTAAGAGGACAAAATCTTCTAGGGTACAAGCACTATCCAGACGATATAGTAGAAAAATTTATAGAAAAGGCTGTAGAAAATGGTATAGATATTATTCGTGTATTTGATGCTCTAAATGATGTAAGAAATTTAGAAACATCAATTAATGCTATTAAAAAAGCTGGAGCTCACTGCCAGTGTGCTATTTCCTACACA
>JANZQE010000243.1:0-2591 GCA_038040705.1 Clostridium sp.
TTAATATATAGCCGCAGTTTTTTTCTCGTGAAGTTAGGGGTTTACGACATTTTAGTTTTCCAGGTAAATTTCGAATAAGTTAAGAAAAGAGGATGTGCATTTTGTACATAATTATGCTATAATAATGAAAATAACTAGATATTAGAAAGAGGTGATGTTCAATGCCACTAATAAGGCCAATAACAGATTTGAGAAATACAAATGAAATATCTGAGATGTGTCATAAAAAACAAGAGCCTATTTTCATTACTAAAAATGGCTATGGTGATTTGGTTGTAATGAGTATGGAAACTTATGAATCTGAACTTGCATTAGTAGGAGTGTACAAAAAACTTGCTGAAGCAGAAGCACAGATTTCAGAGGGTGTGACTTTACTAGAGGGTGAGGCAGTTTTCAAGAAATTGAGGAAAAAATAGAAATAGGTATAATGAGGTTAAAACAATTTCCTTTTTCCTGCAGTCATGTTTTAGATAAAGCATAAAAAACAAGAGGTTATCGTAGGTTCATAGTAGATAATTATATTGTATTTTATTTAATAAATGAAACTGAACAACAGGTGGTAATAATGCGAATTCTTTACGGTGCTAGAGATTATGAGAACTTAATGTAATGTAGAAGTAGTCAACTGAAAGTTAGCTGAGTCAGGAACCTAGTAGATTGAAAGCTAGGTTCCTGACTCAGCTAAGGCCTCGCAAAGCCCCCTGGGGATTGTGGACGTTTAGTGAACAACACATGCTAAGCTAGGCGAAAATGGGACATTTGATGCGAATTTATTAGAAGAGAAGCTGAGTAGAAAAGATCTAAAACACTGAAAAAAATAAGAACAAAAAAACTTGGTGGCAGCCATGGGGTGAGACCAGTATTAATGGTTAAGAAGTAGTGTAATATAAAATGAACATCATTGTAATGTAGTTAGACAGAGTAGAATAAGGTATAAGAAAGACAAATTTAATACTTAGCTATATTGGAAAGAGGTAAATTCTTATAGGTTGATAAGGAAGGTTGAAGTTGTTATAATTAACCTACATAAGAATCAAAATAGTGGTGGTGATTTAGAATGGATAATGAAACAAAGAAAATGTTTGAAATGTTAATGGGAAAATTAGATGTTATATCAGAAAGCCAAAAGAATATGGAAATAAGGCAGGATCAAATAATTTCTGTTGTAAAGGCTATTGAACATAGTAATACTACACATAAAGCGGAAATTGATAATATTATTTATAAAGTTGCACATACAGAGGGACCAATTAATAAGATAGGCAATGTAATTTCTGAAAGTAGAGTTGTAAAATAGCAACAGGGTCTGTCCTCCTCGCATCCAAACTCTGTAAAGTCACAGACCCTTGGGAATAGTTAGGATGCTGTAGCTAGGCGAAGATGGAACATTTGATGCGAATTTATCAGAAGAGAAGTTGGATGGAAAAGCCCTGGAACTCAGAAAAGAATAAGAACAAAAAAACTTGGCGGCAGCCATGGGGTGAGACCGATGAAATATTTAAATATATTTCATTGGTTTTTTCGTCGTTAAGTGGTGGGTTCACGGCCATGATAGAATATTCAATGTAATGTTTACATGCAACTGTTATGATATTTAATAAATAATAAGCTGTATAATGATGATGTCATTTTCGATAGAATGCAAAAGAATATAAAATAAAATATTTGCATTTATGCTTTGATGGTGTACAATAAGAGCATAAGTGCAAAAGAGGTTGATAGTATGAATTATAGAGAACAATTGAAAAAATTAATAGTTGAAAAAAATGGTCTAATTATTACTAAAGAAGTTGAAGAGGCAGGCATTCCACGTTATTATTTAACGAGCTTTACGAGAGAGAATAAGCTTGAGAGAGTCAAACATGGCGTATACTTGACACTTGAGGCATTTGAGGATGAGATGTATACACTTCAAGCTAAGAGTAAGAGGATTATTTTCTCACATGAGACTGCATTATATTTACACGAATTGACAGATAGGGATCCACTCGAATGGTCGGTTTCTATTCCCACTGGATATAATGGATCAAATTTAAGAGAAACAGGAATTAAAGTCTATACTGTTAAAAAGGAGCTCCATTTAATGGGTGTAATTGAGTTAAAAACTTTATATGGAAGGGCTATTAAGGTGTATGATAAGGAAAGAAGTATTTGTGATATTGTTCGTAACCGTAATAATATGGATGTTTCTATTTTAAATGAAAGTATTAAGAGATATTTAAATAATAAGGATAAGAATATTCCATTGCTACTAAGATATGCTAAAAAATTAGGGGTTCAAAATACTATAAGAAGTTATATGGAGATTTTACTATGAGAAACTTAAGACAAATAAAAGACTTAATAAAAAATATGAGTAAAGAAAAGAATATCAATGCCCAAATACTTTTGAGAAATTATATGCTGGAAAGACTTCTTGAGAGAATATCTATATCTGAATTTAAAGATAAATTTATACTAAAAGGTGGTATGTTAGTAGCTGCAATAGTTGGTGTAGATATTAGCAACAGAGCTTGTCCGCTTCGCATCCAAACTCTGTAAAGGCACAGACCCTTGGGAATGTATGGCATGCGGAAGCTAGGCGAAGATGG
>JANZQE010000244.1:0-2508 GCA_038040705.1 Clostridium sp.
TTTAGATTACCGCGCTTTTGACACTTTTGTTGAGTCGAGTGTGCTGTTCACGGCTTCGATTATAGTTCTATTAGTTTTGAAAAAGGAAAACGACCTGGAGATTCAGAAAATCAGGCCACAATTCTAGAAAATACTATATTAAAACAAGTAAGTAAAGTGCTAATACCGTGTATACAGATTTTTGGAATATACATAATTTTTTATGGACATCTGAGCCCAGGGGGAGGATTTGCAGGTGGAACAATTGTAGGTACAAGTTTAATATTATATAGAATAATTTATGGTAAAAAATTTACTGATGTAAAAATTCCATTCGCAAAATTGTTAACCTATATTTGCGGGGCGATTATACTTTATGGATTACTAAAAGGGTATAGTTTTATAACTGGTGGAAATCATTTGGATCTTCCACAACCAGGGATTGGAACTCCAGGAAATATACTCAGTGGTGGTTTTTTATTGCCATTAAACATATTAGTGGGACTAATTGTGGCAATTACGATTTACTTTTTTTTCACTTTATTTGACGGAGGAGAAATTTAATTATGGAAGGATTAATAAGTAATTATTATGAAACTGGTGCAATTATACTGTTTGGAATTGGATTTTCCATACTATTGTTGCACAACAATCTAATAAAAAAAATTATTGGAATGAATATAATGGATACAGCAATATTTTTGTTTTTTATAGCAAAAGGATATGTTGTAGGCTTGGATGCCCCTATTATTATAGGGGTACATAAAGGGGTTCATGGGTATATCAATCCTGTTCCGTCTGCTCTAATGCTTACAGGTATAGTTGTAGCAGTTAGTACGACAGCATTTGCCCTTGCGCTAACAGTAAAACTCTATGAAGGATACGGTAGCATTGAACTAGACGAAATTATGAAAATGAGGAGTGATTAATATGAGCTTAATTCAAAGTTTTCCGCTAACTATTATATTAGTTTTGTTTGTTACTGCGTTTATGATGCCACTTATTAAAAACACAAAGATTGTTAAGATGATTAGTTTAACATCTATGGCAATAGCCATGGTTTTAGCAATGTTAAATTTGAAATTTGTTATTAAAAATGGTGAGTATTTATATAGAATTGGACATTATAATGCACCGTACGGAATTGAATTTCGAATTGGAATAATTGAGGCTATGATGGGACTCCTTTTTACCTTTGTTGCACTTATGATAATTTGGTATTCAATATATAGTATAGAAAAAGAAATTAAAGAATCAAAGGTAGGGTTATATTATTTACTTATAAATATTTTAATAGGTTCTCTCCTTGGAGTAGAATACTCTAATGATTTGTTTAACTGTTTTGGAGTTATATAAGTAGGAACACTTGCATCTTGTGGGACTATTATTGTCAAAGACAAAAAAGAAAATATAAGAGCAACATTAAAATATTTAATTATGAGTAGTTTAGGGTCTGGCCTTGTACTTATGGGAATTGCTTATTTGTACTCAATGACTGGACATTTAAATATTAACTATATTCATGAAGAATTAATAAAATCCTATTTAAATTATCCGAATGCAGTATTAATATCTATAGTTTTATTTATTATTGGCCTAGGAGTTAAGAGTGCCATGTTCCCACTCCACAATTGGCTTCCAGACGCACATTCAAACGCACCATCCTCCTCAAGTGCTATTCTATCTTCACTCGTCTTGAAGGCTTTTGTCCTACTTTTGATTAAGATATTATACAGACTTTTTGGGATGGAGATACTACATCATTATTCAGTTCTAAATATTATTTTAATATTAGGTAGTTTAGGAATGATAATGGGCTCAGTCTTTGCTATATTTCAGAAAAATATAAAAAGAGTTATAGCCTATTCTACCGTGGCACAGATGGGATATATATTTTTAGGTATTGGGCTTGGAACAGACATAGGGGTTTCTATTGCTATATTCCATATTATTGGCCATGCATTAACTAAATCAGCACTGTTCTTATTAGTTGGAGCAATGATAGAAAAGACAGGGCATAAAAGCTTAGAGCATCTAAAGGGGATAGGGAAAGAAATGCCATTAACTTTAGGATTATTTTCCTTAGCTGCGCTATCTATGATAGGAATTCCAGTATTGCCTGGATTTATAAGTAAATGGCACTTATCACTAGCCTCTATTGCAGCTGGGGAAACAATCTTAATTGTAGTTATCTTAGTTAGTAGTTTACTCAATGCAGTATATTACTCTCCAATTGTTATAAATGGATTCTTTGGAGAAGAAAATATGGAAGGTAAAGTATTTAAATCTAAGAGTAAACCTATAAAAGAAATGATTCCTGTAATCTTTTTAGTGGGTTCAATGATTTACGTAGGAATAGCATCTAGAGGAATTATAAATTTAATTACTCTGGGACTTAAATAGAGGAGGGAATTATAAAGTGAATAGTAGCATAATAATACTTCCCATTATATTTCCATTTATATTAGCAATAATTATGGCAACTATAAAATTTGATGAGAAGAAAAGGAATGTTTTTGTAAGCATAGG
>JANZQE010000245.1:0-8596 GCA_038040705.1 Clostridium sp.
TACACATATTGTGTTATTTATTTTAACCGGTGTTGAAAGTACTTCGAGTTCAATCTTTCGCCCGTTTTTCATGAAAAACATTTCTTCTACTAATGGTTCAAATTCTGTTTCATTAAGGGCATGCTCGAGTCTTGCAGGCCCTATTACATCCTTATTTAAATTAACGATATCTTCCACTGACTTCCCTATTAGGGAAGAAGGATCTTCTAAATCGAAAAGTTCTGTTACTTTGCTATTTGCATAAATGAATTTAAGCTTTCTATGAATAAGAATAGCGTTAGGGGAGGCTTCTATAACTGCTTCATACATTTCAAGTTTATCTTCTCGTTCTTTTATGGAATTCTTATTAGCTATTGCTATTACTAATGCTGTTATATTTATAATTAACAACAATGTAATTATAGATATCACAGTAACATAACTTAGTTTAATTTTTTCAGTGTATAAAAACAACCATATAAATGCCATAAAACAATTAATACAGCTTGAAATAATAATATAATATACAGGACTTATTTTTGATAATTTCATAAGATTTCCTCCAAAAGGTTAAGATAGGTACTGAGCTTATATTATACTATTATTCTACAAATATGTCTATATTTCTTTAAGTCTCTACGAGGCGATGAAGATTGCATTTGCCTTAGAGAAACAGATTGTTTCAACTATTTGAGGGCTTTTCAAAAATGGTTAGTGGATATATAATAATAGTAATGTTTAGATTTAAATTTAAGGGGGAATATTAATGCATGCAATAGAAAAGATTTTAGCAAATGCCGCAGGAAAAGATAGTGTGCAAACAGGAGAGATACTTAATTGCAAAATAGATTTCGCTGAAATTAATGACCTTTATCTTCAAACTGTATATTCTTTTCATGAAATGGGAGGCACGAGTGTTTGGGATAATGAAAAAATAGCTTTTGTGTTTGATCATTATTCTCCAGCACCTACAATAAATTCTGCTCAAAGTCATAAAGAAATGAGGGCTTTTGCCAAAGAGCAAAACTTAAAATATCATTTTGATATCAATATGGGGGTGTGTCATCAGGTTATGCCTGAGGCAGGTGTAGTGTGGCCAGGAATGATTCTTGTAGCAACGGATTCCCATACTACTACCCATGGAGCTTTTGGAGCTTTTGGAACGGGAATTGGAGCTACAGATATGGCAACGGTATTGATCTCAGGAGAACTTTGGTTTAGAGTGCCAGAAATAATAAAGATAGAAATTAACGGGAAGCTTCAGAGTGGCGTTTATGCTAAGGATGTTATCCTAAGTATAATAGGCGAGCTTAAAGCTGATGCAGCGGTATATAAAGCAATAGAGTTCGCTGGAAGCTATGTTGAAAGTTTAGGTGTGGCCGGGAGAATGACAATTTGCAACATGGCGGTAGAGATGGGAGCTAAAACTGCTTACATGAAGCCAAACGATGAGGTTTTAGAATATGTACGTTTAAGAACAGATAATAAGTTTGTAATAGAGGAAACCGATGCAGATTTTGAATACATACAGACTCACATTTTTGATATAAGCGAATTATCACCACAAATTGCGGTGCCACACAGTGTTGACAATGTTTATCCTATAGATGAAGTAAAGAAAGTAAAAGTAGATCAAGCCTTTATAGGATCTTGTACAGGAGGAAGGCTAGAAGATATAGAAGAAGCATTTAAAATTCTTCATGGTAAAAAGGTACATTCTGGCACAAGACTTATTGTAATACCTGCATCTACAGAAGTTTTTCAAAATGCAATGAAGCTAGGATATGTACAATCACTAATTAGTTCCGGGGCAACATTTACATCACCTGGTTGTGGACCATGTCTAGGAGCCCACGCAGGATTAGTTGCAGATGGTGAAGTATGTATTACTGCTACAAACCGTAATTTTCCAGGAAGGATGGGTAGCACAGGAGGCCAAATATATCTTGGTTCACCGGCTAGTGTAGCAGCAGCAGCTTTAAAGGGTGAAATTACTGATCCACGAGAAGTAATTAGGGAGGCATATAAAAATGCGTAAAAAAATAACAGCAAAAGCTTTTGTTTATGGTAAAAACATAGTTACTGATCAGATATATCCTGGAAGATTTGTAGAACTTGTAAAGCCAGAGGATATAGCAAAGCATTGTTTAGAAGGAGCAGATCCAACATTTGTTTCGCGTGTGTCTTTTGGAGATATTGTAGTAGCTGGAACTAATTTTGGTTGTGGATCAAGCCGTGAACATGCAGCGATAACACTAATAAGTGCGGGTGTAAGTGTAGTACTTGCTGAATCATTTGCAAGAATTTTTTTTAGAAATGCATTAAATTTAGCACTTCCACTTATGGTATGTAAAGATATAAGTAAGAAGGTAAAAGATGAAGACATACTAGAAGTTAATCTTTACGATGGAACAGTTTTAAATAAAACTACAGGCGTAACTCTAAAGGGTGAGAAAATATCTGAATATGCTATGAATATTTTAGAAAATGGGGGCATTAAAGCTTTATTCAAGAAGAAAATGGAAGAACAAAAATAGGTGTGTATAAAATAAATATAATACATATATTGGAGGTTTAGATTCATGAAAATTTTTCATACTGGGGATTGGCATATAGGTAAATCTGTTAATGGATTTTATATGACTGAGGACCAAGAATTTATAATGAAGCAACTTTATGAAGAGATTAAAAAGGAAAAACCAGATGTTGTATTAATAGCTGGGGATTTATACGATAGATCAGTTCCACCGGTACAAGCTATAGAATTACTGAACAAGATATTCGGTAAAATAATTAAGGAGTTAAAGACTCCTATAATAGCTTTAGCTGGAAATCACGATAGTAATGAAAGAATCGACTTTGCAAGCGAACTCCTAGAAGAAAGTGGTTTATATCTTAGTGGAACTTTAAAAAGAGAAATACAAAAGATTACTATTAACGACGAATATGGCCCGGTAAATTTTTATCCGATTCCTTATGCAGACCCACCAGTAGTTAGAGATTTATTTGGGGATGAAAGCATAAAAAATCACGATGGTGCTATGAAGAAAATAGTAGATTCTATTGATAATAATATAAATAGAGATGAGAGAAATGTGGCAATTGCACATGGATATGTTTCATACATGAAAAATGAAGACGAGGTAACTGCTCCACTTTTAGAAAGTGAATCAGAGAAGCCGCTGTCCATTGGAGGCACAGCCCTTATTAATGCAGCTTATTTTGATGCTTTTAGTTATACTGCTCTTGGTCATTTACATGGACCGCAAAAGGTTGGAACAAATAAAATAAGATATGCTGGGTCGCCTTTAAAATACTCTTTCTCAGAGACAAAACAAAAAAAGGGAATAACCATTGTAAACTTAGATGAAAAGGGTGAAGTGGAAATAGAATTCCATGAGTTTAAACCAAGAAGAGATTTTAGAATTATTACTGGAGAATTAAAAGAACTAATTAAGAATGATGTAAGCAGGCTAGATAATAAAGAAGACTATATAAAGGTAGTATTAAGAGATAAGGGAGAGATTCTAGATCCAATGTCAAAGATAAGAAGTGTTTACCCAAATGTTATGGAACTTACAAGGGAAGATAGGATAAAAGTAGCTAATACGGGGATAGTAGCAGTTAATGTACGTGAAAAATCTAAGCTTAGTCTTTTTGATAGTTTTTATGAGGACATAATAGGTGAAAAGTGTTCTGAAGAGGAGACTGAAACAATGGTGAAAATCATAGAAAAAGCTGAAAAAGGGGGTTTAGATTAATGAAAATTCGTAAGCTTATAATAAATGGATTTGGACCCTATGCAACAAAACAAGAATTAGATTTTGAAAAGAGTTTGCAGGATAAAAACATGTTTGTTATTACAGGAAACACTGGAGCTGGAAAAACAACAATATTTGATGCTATAAACTTTGCACTGTATGGTGAGGCAAATGGTTGTGATAGGGAATCAAAATCCTTAAGAAGTGATTTTGCAGATCCGGGGACTCCAACGGAGGTTGAACTTTGGTTTTCATTAAGAGAAAAAGAGTACTATATAAAAAGAACACCCTCATACATAAAGCCTAAACAAAGAGGAGAAGGCTTTGTAGAAAATAAACCTAGTGCTGAGATTAAACTTTCTAAGGATAAAACAGTAACAGGGGTAAATCAAGTAACTAAAGAAGTAGAAAATATTCTTGGTATAACCACAGAGCAATTTAAACAATTAGTAATGATACCACAGGGAGAGTTTAAGAGACTTCTAAATGCAAAAAGTGATGAAAAAGAAGATATATTTAGAAAAATATTTGGAACAGAGATTTTTCAAAGTATCCAAAATAACATAAAAGAACAAGCAAATAAACTTAAAAGAAGTATTGAACAGGTTGAGCGAGATAGATCAAATAAAATCAGAAGTTTTTTTTGCAGTGAAGTGGACGACGGATTATTTAGGTTAATAAATGCTGATAAACACAATATAGAACTTATAATGAACTCTTTTTATGAATTTATTGATAATGATAGGGACAAGGAAAAGAAGTTAGAAATAGAAATAGAACAAACGCGTGGTCTTATAGATAAAATATTATATGAAAAGACTCTTGGAGAAGCTAATAATAAGAGGTTTGATAACTTAGAAAAGAATAAGGGTGAACTAGACAAACTTAATCAACAGATTGAAGAGTTTAAAAATAAAGGTATTGTGGTTTTTAGAGGTAAGAAGGCCCTAACTGCTAAAAGGCATGAAGACAAGTATACTGAGAAAAATAATGATATCAAGAAATTAAAAAAAGAAATAGAAGAAATAGATAAAAAAATAGAGACGTATAAAGAAATTTATAAAAATGCTGAGAAGAACTTTAAAGATGAGCAGGGCAAGGAAAATGAAAAAAGCCAGTTAATAAAGGATATAGATGAAAACCAAAGATTAAAGGATAAAGCTAATACATACGAAAAAAACAAGGTTATCCTAGAGACCTTAAATAAAAAAGTTAGTGAAATAAAAGACAGAATAAAGGTAATAAGGTTAACTAGTGCCCAAAATGATAAAAAAATAGAGCTAATTAATATTGAGTTAGAAGAGATTAAAAAGGCTAAAGAAGAAAGTGGAGCCTTAGAAATCAAACAAGTAAATGAGAGCAATAAAAAAGATAAATTTAAAAGGCTTCGTAGAGATATTGATTTATGGATTAATGAGAATGGAAAACACAAAAAAGCCACAGAGAATTTTAAAGAAATAGATGGAAGATTTAAAGTTCTAAAGGAGAAATGTGAACTCTTAGAAGATTCATTTAGAAAAAACCAAGCTGGAATACTTGCAAGTGAACTGAAGGAAGGAACATCATGTCCGGTTTGTGGATCAATTCATCATCCGAGCCTTGCTAAACTAGAAAACAGTGAAATAACTGAAGAGGCTGTAAAAATAAGTAAAGAATCTCTAGAAGAGGTAAGAGAACAAAGAGATAAAAAGTTAAATGAATTAACTGATATTAACTCTTCTTTAAAAGCAATTAGAGAGAACTCTATTACGCCTGGTGTTAAAGAGCTACTTAATAAAGAGGATATTTATGAGGTTATGGATATTAGTGCTCAGGTAAATGTGCTAGTTATAAATAATACTGCCATAATATTAGAGCTTAAAAATAAAATGCAAATCTTAAGTACTATGATTAATAAAGAGATTGAAAAAATACAAGCTAGGGATATTACCCAAAACAACAATGACAAGTTAAGAAGTGAACTTGAACTAAAGAATGAAGAACATGTTTTAGAAGATGGGAATTTACGTGCGGCAAAAAACACCTTAGATATTATAAAAAATGATTTTAAGGGTGAAATGAAAAATGTAGGAGAACTAGTCCAAATTGGAATAGCTTTAGGTGAGAGGCAAAAGGATCTTAAAAAAGCATTTGAAGATGCAGAAAGTACCTTTAGTAAAATAAAGGGTAACCTGGACCAAGAGATGGGAAGGCATAAAACAACAAAAAAAATGAAAGAAAATGTGGATGAAGAATTTAAGAAAGCAGTAGGTGTATTCAAAGAAAGTGTATTAGAACTAGGGTTTAGTGGATACGAGGATTATAAGGCAAGCAGTTTAAATGAAGAAAAAATTGAGAATCTTGACCTTGCAATAAATGAGTTTAATATTAATTTATCTGGTGTAAAAAAATTGTATGAAGCATCATTAAAGGAAATTGAAGGGTTAATAAGAGTTAACTTGGAAATATTAAAAGACAAATTAGTAAGCGAAGATATTATCTTCAAATCATTAAACAAAGAACAAATGGAGCTATTCGCAAGAATAAGGAACAATAATTTAATTCTTGAGGATTGTAAAAAGTATAGTAGTGCTATAGAAATTGATGAAAAGAAGTATGAAGTAGTAGGCAAGTTATCAAACATTATTAATGGTGATAACTCTAAGAAAATAAGTTTTGAAAGATATGTGTTAGCTGCATATTTTGAGGATATTATTATGGCTGCAAATATCAGATTCAATAAAATGACCTCAGGTAGATTCGAACTATTAAGAAAGCAAGAAATTAGTGATAAAAGAAAAGGACAAGGCTTAGAACTTGAGGTATTTGATAATTACACAGGAAAAGCTAGAGATGTAAAAACACTATCAGGTGGAGAAGGTTTTAAAGCTTCATTATCTATGGCACTAGGCCTTGCTGATGTAGTTCAGGCTTACGCCGGTGGCATACAATTAGATACTATGTTTATAGATGAGGGGTTTGGAACTCTAGACCCAGAATCCCTAGATAATGCAATAGAATGTCTTATGGAACTTCAAAAGGACGGAAGATTAGTTGGTATAATATCTCATGTGCCAGAACTTAAAGAAAGAATAGACGCAAGACTTGAAGTAAGTTCTACGAGTAATGGTAGCATGGCAGAATTTAAAGTTTAATTAGTATACACAAATTTAAAAAAAAAGAAAAACCTTAGTTTTTCTTTTT
The DNA here is from genome assembly GCA_038040705.1 of Clostridium sp. Lineage (GTDB taxonomy): Bacteria > Bacillota > Clostridia > Clostridiales > Clostridiaceae > Clostridium_AD. The sequence goes on from JANZQE010000245.1 coordinate 6,924, forward strand.
TTTCACAATTTGATGAACAAAAATAGTCCCTTCTGGTTTTACTGTATGGGTAAACTGAGGATTAATTGACTCTATGAAAGCTTTAAACCATGAAAATCTAAGAGCATATAAAGTATCTGCATTTGCGCCTCCAATTTCCCAATAATCTTTGTGTAAACATTTCATATTCTTCCACTCTAATGTGTCATCTTCTTTTATAGTCACAACATTTACATTATCACAAGGCATACCTTCAAGTATATATGCGTTAAGTGCTGCATAAATATTAGGAGCTGTGTCACTTTCATAAGTCTCTTTTGCTATCTTTGCAAGTTCACTAGCTTGATTATTAAATACATTAAATGCAATGGTCTCTGCCTTTTCTCCAAATTTTTCAATTAAATCACCTAAAAGTTTCGCTTGACGAGTTTCAGCTCTTGCTATTTTGTCTTGTAGCCACCCATGTATATTATCTGAATCAATTAAATCTTCAATAAGGCCATTCCCTATTGGATTACCATATTTTTCATTGATAACACGTACAAGCGTATTCACTTCTTCCCCATAAGTCTCACTATATGAACTTATTAAATCCTTTTCTAAATCCTCGGTTACCTTTATTTTATTGAATAAAAAACCATGAATTGGTGCCAAAAATCTGCTCATTATTAATTCCTCCTTAACATTTTAATTTATTATAAATACTTTGTCTCAAGCTCTTCTAGAGCTCTTATATAACTATCTTGCAATTGGTTTTTAGTTGCCTCGAGTTCAATATTTTCACAACTTATATTTACGGATTCCATATCCTCAGCGCTTAACGCTCTTCTAGCAAAGTTATATATAAGTGTATCTTCTTTATCAATATGCCTTGTTAACAGATCAGCATAGCATACGGAATTTGCAATTATATCCACTCTTGAATCTAAGTCGCCATTTTTAACTCTTAATAGAGCTTCTTCTAAAAGCTTTATATGTTGTCTTCCCAAATCATGTTCTATATACATTCCGGATAAAGGGCCTTTTACCATCTTTTGTCCTAATTTATCTTCCATCTGCTTAAAAAGAACAACCTCTTCCTTATTGTGATGATGTTTATCGGCATAATTTCTAACAAATAGAATCATCTTTTCGTAAGAAACAAAATCAACAGTGTTGGTATTTAAAATTTCTAAGCTTAATTTTCTAAATAATGTTAACCCTCGCATAATATATTTATGTTCATCCATCATTAAATCTATAGCATTCATAATTTACCCTCCTAATTTTTGATTCAATATCTAATTTATTTCATATAATAATTATATTGTTTACTTCCATAGCAATATAATACTAGTTATTATAATATAAGACGGTAACCTATGTTACAATTAGATAATTAATTTATTATATTGCTGAAAATTTATATAGTCTTAAGGTGCTAATTATAATTATAATTAGCACCTTACCTTTAAAGCATATTTTGATTTTTCAAAAAGACTTTGTTTCTACCAGCATTTTTAGCTTTATAAAGTTCTTCATCTGCAATTAAATACATATCATGAGAACTGTCGAAATCTGAGCTATAACCAAATATACCACCTATACTAATTGTTACTGGATAAAACTCATTATTCCAAATATAATTAAGGCCAAGTTTCTCGATAGAATTTCGAAGGAGCTCTGAAAGATCTGAAACATCCTTAAATTCTGTA
>JANZQE010000246.1:0-2800 GCA_038040705.1 Clostridium sp.
CCATTATCGTCGTTTGGAGATTCAAAAACAGGTGATAACCAAAGTACATCAATTCCAAGTTCCACAAGGTAATCAAGTTTCTGAATTATTCCTCTTAAGTCTCCGATGCCGTCCCCATCACTATCTTTAAAGCTCCTTGGGTAAATCTGATAAACTACACTTTCTTTCCACCAATTTTTATTCATAAAATCTCCTTCTTCCTATTGTTTTATTGCTAATTAATTTTAGTTAATCGATTACGTAAATAGTATAAAAAACATCAAAGTTTTTTAACCGTTTCTCTTTCAATTATTTCAAAAGGCATTATTATGCTCTCACTTTGTTTACCAGTAGCAATAGTTTTAATTAACATTTCAACTGACTTTTGACCCATGTCATAGGCTGGTTGTGCTATTGTTGTTAATGGTGGATACGACATTTCAGCTACTTTAGTGTTGTCATAACCTATTATAGATAAATCCTTTGGAATTTCTATACCTCTTTTGTGAGCTGTGGTCATAGCACCAACTGCAATATCATCACAAGAAGCAAAGATTGCAGTGAATTTCATGTTTTCACTTAGAAGATCTTCCATAGCCTTTTTGCCTTCTTCAAAACTGAAACCACTATGTTTTATAATGCTTTCAGTAATAGGAATACTATGTTCTTTTAATGCTTGAATATATCCTTCAAAACGAGGTAATCCAGCAATTGGATCCTCTTTCTCTCCACCAAGCATGGCTATTTTACTATGTCCATTTTCTATCAAATAACTAGTAGCTGCATAGGCTGCCCTAAAATCATCCACCTTAATATATGGAATAGAAAACCTGGGTGAAAAAGTCGATAGAAGAATACAAGGTATTTTAGTCTCCACAATATCCTTATCGTACATATCTTTAGGTGATAAACTGCAAACAATAATGCCATCTACTTGCCTTTCAGCTAATACATTTAAATAATGAGGAGTCAAAATTGATTTCGCACCAGTATTACAAATAAATACACTGTAATTATGTTTATGTGCCATATCCTCAATACCATTTAGAATTTCTACATAAAAAGTAGTTTCAACTCTAGGTATTAATACACCTATGGTATGTGTAGTTCTCGTCCTTAAGGTCCGAGCAATAGCATTTCTCTTATATCCCATTTCTTCTACAACCTTAGTAACCTTTAGTCTTGTTTCCTCAGAATACCCGCCTAAATCATTAAGGATTCTAGAAACAGTGGCCACAGAAACTTTTGCCTGTTCTGCAACATTTTTAATAGTTGGTTTATTAATTATTCTGTTCATAATTTCTATCATCCCTTCAGTAAACGATTAACCTTAATATAATTTACTATATAAAAGTAAATTTGTCTATATATTTTAGTGATTTAATGAAAACTTAATATATTGAGATTATTTAATACATAAATAAAATTCAAAACTAATATATTAGTATAAAATTGTAAATGTTAGGGAGGAGTTAGTTTGAAGAGGATTGTTATAAAAGAGCTTACAGTCGTAATTATAATAATTACGATCAGCATTATAGGAATTTTAAAGTTAAATGAAACTATTGATTATCAAATAAAAATAACTAATATAAATAAATTCATAGTAACGCAAGACTACGATGGGGCAGAAAAAAGTATTAGAGCTGGTGATTTAAAATTCAAAGATATAGGTATTCTACAAGAAAAGATAAAGGAGGGGAAAGAAGCACAAAATATGAAGTGAAGGATTTTTTAATTTACATTATAGCATGTTCACCCTCTGAATGTGCTGTAAATTTAGATATAACAACCATCATAACAAGTGTTAATGGGAATGCTATATTAGAAGTCCCGAGAATGCATATGCTTTACGGACTGTTTTCAAATCTTTGGCTGCAAATATCCTCTGCCAATAAAAAAAATAAAAGTTACGCTATAAATGCTCACATTCTCATTTATAGCGTAACTTATTCCAATTATAATTCTATCCCTCAATATATCATCCCATGAAATATCCAATCTTTTTTACTTTATAAAATACACCATAAGGTCTTCATCGAAATAAGTTTGTCCAAGTTTTAACGCATGTTTTTCTAGTCCATATATTTGGAATCCAAGTGAAGCGTATAATCCCTTTGCTTGTATGTTACTACAAACAACACCTAAACTGATTTGTTCTAACCCTTGTATTGTTTTAGCCTTATTTAGCAGTTGCGCAGTTAATGACCTTCCAATACCAGTTTGACGCAAGTTGGATGCTACGTACGTGCCCCATAAAACAGCTTTATGTTGCATTTTTGCTCTTCTTTCTCTTCGAAGTCCAACCATCCCAACCAAATCATTATTTTCATCAAATGCTCCTAATATAAAATTGTCCTCTAAAGGTCCTATAAAATCAGTATTAAACCTCAAGATTAACTCATTAATTGGGATGTTCAATTCTTCCTCATATGATGCCCCAAATGCTTCTGGATTTTCCCTTAATCCTTTTAATCTTAAATCCCAAAATTGAGTAGCATTAACGTCAGTAAGTACTTTTATAAACATATTTCATCTCCTTAGTATGTAACCATTATCTCATCGGCCTTCTAATCTTCTTTATTAATAGTATACCACTATATATTAATAACCTATTAACTTTCATTTTTTTATTTTATAACAAAGGTATAAATGATATTTTGTAGAAGTATGTATGCAAAGGGGGGGTGTAAAAGTGGCAAGTGAAATCGGAATATGTTTAATAATATTTTTGTGTAAAATCATTGAAGTATCTTTTGCTACAGTTAGAATGGTACTTATAACGAAAGGCGAAAAAGTAAGAGGAGCCTTTGTAGCTTTC
>JANZQE010000247.1:0-2628 GCA_038040705.1 Clostridium sp.
TATCTACAAAGTTTGTTGTACTATGAACTATAATATTTTTGTTTTTAATTATGTCTTTATCATCTTTAAAACATTGTAACCACTTGAACAAATGCAGATAATTAGCCAAAAATTTAGTGGATACTCCATTAAATCTTACCATCCATTTCAACAATACCATCAACATCCCCAGTACCCATAAATATTCCTATACAATCAAGTATTTTATGCCTCATATAAAACGAGGGTTTAACACAAACTTCTACGATATTTATACACAATATCCTTATTTATGTCTAACATAGCCATAAATAAATATACCCACAAGAACTGTCATCATAATTGACATTCTTGCGGGTATAAGAACCTTTTCCTTTTTTGTTATTTTGAATTCCTGTTCCTCTTCCAATTTCGCTTGTTTTAAATTTTCTCCGATTTAAATTTAGTTTGTTCATGTCAATTGTAAAGGACATACCTTTAATTAATTTCTTTTTAGATTTTTTCACTCTAATCATCCTCTCATATCTTATTTATAATATAATACGCTAAGTTATACACAAGATGCAACAAATTTATGTCAATTATAACAATGTACATTATATAATAATTACTATTGACTAAAAGGGGGATTTATATTATTATACTATTATATGTTAGAAAATATAAATATAGATATAAATAATTTATATTAAGGAGAAAAATATGAATAAAACGGCTTTAATTACTGGTGCATCCAGTGGATTTGGATATGAATTTGTAAAGCTATTTGTAAAAGATAATTACAATCTTATTTTAGTTGCAAGAAATATTGAAAAGCTAGAAGAAATAAAAAGAGAATTCTCAGGTGTTGAAATCACTGTGATTCAAAAGGATTTAACATTGTCGGGTGCAGTTAAGGAGCTCTATGGGGAAATAAAAGAGAAAGGCCTTAATATTGATGTACTGGTGAACAACGCAGGATTTGGGCTACTAGGTGAATTTTATAAATTAGATATAGAAAAACAAACCAATATGATTCAGTTGAATGTAGCAGTACTAACGGAATTAACCCACTATGCGCTTTGCGAAATGAAACAAAGAAAAAGTGGGAAGATATTAAATGTAGCCTCCACAGCAGCTTTCCAGCCAGGACCCCTTATGGCAGTTTACTTTGCTACAAAAGCATATGTATTATCTTTTTCAGAAGCGCTAGTTGAAGAACTAAAAGGTACAGGTATAACAATTACAACTTTATGTCCTGGTGCTTCAAAGACTAACTTTGGAAAAGTAGCTAGTGTTGAGAAAACAAAAATGTTCGAAAAGGCAATGGATGCGGATATTGTTACACAATTAGGATATGATGCACTAATGAGAGGACAACGTGTTATTATTACAGGAACTTTAAATAAAATTGGTGCTTATGCAGCTAAGTTTTTACCAAGAAGCCTTGCAGCAAAGGTTGCAAAATTATCTGCTGGGGAAAAATAATATAATAGAAGTATAAGAAAACACGGGTATTGTGCCTGTGTTTTTTTTACGTTGAATAAGCAAACATAAATTATTAATTATGATACAAATTTATTTTGTAGTAGTGTAATTATTATACTTTATGTAGATAATAAAAATGATTAGATGGAGGTGACTATTATAAAAAATAAAAATGATATGAGACTTGCCATTGCAATAACATGGATAATATCTTTTGCTTTTATGTGGATTATATTTAATGCCTTTTTGCCTAAAAATGAATTTAACATTGAATTAAATCAAATTGAAAAAAGTGTAGAAATAAAAGATTGGAAACAGGCTAAAAAATCAATGGAGGAATTAAAAAGAATTTACAATAAAAATAGGACATTAATCCAAGCAAATAATGCAACAGAAATTTTAACGACTTTTGAGTTTGCAATAGGACAGCTAGATATTTCAATACAACATGAGCAGAATGCTGCTCTTGAATATATTGGAGGACTGAGGTCTTCGCTTGATTTTGTTATGAAGGCATTTCCTGGGCCTTGATACAGGTTATATCTAGATTAAACTATAAATTATTGGAGGAAAAACATGAATGATTTTTTAACTTTTAGTATAAGAGTTATTATAGTTTTTTATTTTACGTATCTATGTACTAGGGCTTTAACTAAAAAAGCTATGGCACAAATGACAGCCTACGAGTTAGCGGGGATTATGATACTTGCAAACGTTGCAGCTGAACCTCTTGTAGACAAGGTTACGGTGAAGTCAGTTTATGGTGCTGGGTTATTGGTAATCTTAATGTTTATTAGTTCCAGGTTGGCACTTAGAAATAAACTTACACCAATCTTAGAACATACTCCAACTTATATTGTTAATAAGGGAAAACTTGATATGGAGGCATTGAAAAATTTAGGGCTAAGCTTAAATCAGTTAGAGGGACTTCTCAGACAGCAGGGGTACGATAAAATATCTGATTTAGATACAGTTGTAATGGAACCTCAAGGAAATATTTCTATTTTTCCTAAAGCTGAAAACAAACCTGTTACATTAAAGGATATGAATATAAAAACAAATACAAAAGGAATCACTATCCCACAAATTATGGATGGAAATATTATATATAGTAATCTTAAGCATATACAAAGAACTAAAGAATGGCTTTTACAGGAGCTAAATAAGCAGGGAATATCGGAC
>JANZQE010000248.1:0-4986 GCA_038040705.1 Clostridium sp.
TATATTAGAAAAAATTGGACCTTTTTTAAATTCGAACTCATTTGTTTTTTGACTGTATATAGAAACACCTAGAATGTCTGAGGGTAAAAGATCTGGTGTAAATTGAATTCTATTATGGGATAAATTTAATGACTTTGCTAAAGCTTTTATAAGTGTGGTTTTTCCTACCCCTGGAACATCTTCAATTAATATATGACCATTAGCCAGGACTCCTTTTAATATATTATATATTTCAGGTTTCTTTCCAAGAATTACTTTTTCTATGTTATTTGCAATCTTATCTATTAATTCAACTTCCTTCGTCATAATATCTGCTCCTTTACCCTGTTTTAGGCTATAAATACTCTATTACTATAGTAATTTCATAATATCATACTATCATAATATTGGTTATTTATCCATTAATTCAATTATTAACTTGTACGTTGAATTTTAAGCAAGTTAAGATAAAATCAGCGAATATAAAAAAAACATAACGTTAATTAAAACGCTATGTTTTGTACTGTATTATTGAAATTTAAGTTTCTGATACTGGTGGTGTTACCACCGGAGGCACTACAACTGGGGGTGTTACAACTGGTGGAACTACAACCGGTTTCTTCTTAGTACCCTCTTTTGTAATTCCATTAATAACTCTGTAGGTATCATTATTTATAACTTGTGTATCAATTAGTTTACCATTTTCATAAGTTCTCCTTGTTACTTTAACTTTGTATCCATCATAGCCCTTTTTAATAATTTCCTTTTCGCCCTCATACTTAGTTGGATCTTTTATTATTTCTGTTTTAGCTTGAATAGTTTGCAAAGTTTCAGTTGAAATTTTATAAGTTCTATTAGTTAATGTAGAACTCGAATAAATATTAAATGAAACTCTTTTGTTTGATGTGTAACCCTCAATATATATTGGATACTTGAACGTATTCTTAAATTTATAATCGAGATTGCCATAATCAACTGTGGCATCTTGCCCTTTTGGGACATAATGCGAAGGAAATGTATGATGAATTCTTTCTACAGACATAAGTTCAGTTTCAAGGATTGCATTGTATAGAGTAGAAGAAGTTTGGCATATTCCACCACCAAGTCCTTGTTCTAGTTTATCTCCTATAATTATTCCTGCATCTTGGTATCCACTTTTTGCTGTTCTTTGTCCTACAACCCCATTAAAACTAAATACATCTCCTGGCATTAATAGAGTCCCATTTATACTTTTAGTTGATAAATTTATATTTGTTGATCTACCTGATGCTGATGTTGCAAAGCTTGTAGTATAGCTTGATATTTTTTTATCTATTGTTTTTAAAGTAGCAGTTGAAACTTTAGGAGGAGTTTCATCTACAGGCGCCTCAATACTTATAGTATCTTCAGAAAGAACACCATTAATTTTACTATTAATTTCACTTTTTAATTTATCTGAATCTAACTTCTTACCAATAACATCATTGGTAACATTAAACTTTCCACTACTAACCATTTTTATCGTTGCATCTACAGCCTCTTTATTTGTATCTTTAGCTATTTCCTCTATCATTTCGCCAACAGCTTTATCATTATACTCGAATTTTAGCTCTATTTTCATTTCAACAGGATTTTTTATAGCCTTATATTTTTGATACATACTCATATCACTTCCATAGCTAGTTGCCTGTTCTATAGCTTGATCAATATTATATTTCGCGTCTAACATTGAATAGTCTAAGGTATATTTTTTCTCTCCCTGTACTATGTCAATTTTTTTCTTAATCACTTGACTAGAATACTTGTCCTCAATTATTTTTTGGGCTTCAGCCTTGGTTTTACCTGTTAAATTCTCATTTTCAATCTTTACTGAAGGTAAAATCAGAGAATCCCATTTTTTAACTTTAGCATAAGAATAAGTAGTAAATATTGCTGTACCTACTAAAAATATAGCTCCTAATATTATAATTGCTTTTTTTCTCATATAAATCTCCTTTTCACTCTTGAGTATTATACTACATCAAAACTTTTAATACTATATACTTTTCCAATTATATAGCATTAAATAGTATACGAATTATTTTTAATTTAGTTACATATTATTTTATAGTTATATAATTAATTTAAAAACATTACCATTATTTTATCACAATTTAACGTTATTAGAGATATATTAAAAATATTTTTTTTAATTTTAGTAATATAAATTTTATTTTTAGTTAAAATTTATATTTTCTAAAAAAAAACACCCAGTAATCTCTATTATTATTAGAAATGACTGAGTAGTTCTACCTATTAATTTTAATTAGCTACAAAATCTATGTTTACCAATTACTTTTATAAGTGTCTTTGACCATATCCATTTATTAGTGGCTGTTGCAGGATTAAAATAGAATACAGCACCTCCTGAAGGGTCCCAGCCATTTAGCGCATCTCTTGCAGCCTTTATAGAGTTTGGTTGCATTTCCGAATTTACTTGCCCATCTACTACAGCTGTGAACGCACCTGGTTGATAGATCACTCCTGCTATTGTAGTTGGAAACCTTGCATCTCTTGTTCTATTTAATATTACAGCTCCAACAGCAACCTGACCTTCATAGGGTTCACCTCTAGCCTCACCATTTATAAGGAGTGCTAACAAATCCGCATCTTTATTATTGGTTACATTTTGGGTAGATGCCGTTCCACCAGAAGTTGACTTATTAGCTGCAATGCCAAGAGCTGCAAGTGTGTTTTTTCCTGTGATTCCATCTACACTTAATCCATTTTTCCTCTGAAATGACTTAACTGAAAGATAGGTATTATATCCATATATCCCATCAACAGCATCCTTACTATATCCCCAATTTTTTAGTTTAGTTTGAATTTCTTTAACTTGTTCGCCCCTTGAACCATATTTATAAACCTGCGCCATTGCTTTCATATTAGAAATATTAAAATATACCTGGCTTGAAAAGTATGCGATTAAGATTATCATAACTACAGCGCTGCATCTTTTGAGTAAATGCCTTTTGTCATTCAAATGTATTCCTCCTCAAAAAAAATATATATCTTACATTAACAGTATTAGTTTGTGCTAATTTACAAAAAAAATACACTGAGTTACTATAATTAAATCTAGTAACTCAGTGCATTTTTATATAATTCCTATATAACCTTTATATGATTTTTTTAAGTTTTCTTTTCCATCTAGGTGATAATAATTCTTCAATTATATCATTCATAATTACTATTCCGCATAACTTTTCGTCCTCGTCTACTACAGGTAAAGATATTAAATCATATTTAAGGGCTAGTTCAACAGCATCCTCAATATCTTGGCAATCTTTTATTTTAATAACTGTACCCTCCATAATATCTTCTAATTTCTGCTGAGGGTCTGACAACACTAAATTCCTCAGTGAAATAAACCCTTGAAGCTTTTCCTCTTCATCTACAATATAAATATAATGTATTACCTCATCTTCTGGCTTAAGCTCCCTTAGAATTTCTATAGTCTCAAAAGCTGTAATATTAACATTAAAAGATATAAAATCTTTATTCATTATGCTTCCAACAACTTCATCTTCATAATTCATAAGATTTCTGATTTCCTCTTCATCCTCTTTGTTAAAGTTCAAAAGGATTTTTTCTGCATCATCTTCCTTCATTTCATCTAAAATATCAGCAATTTCGTCGTTAGGCATTTCCTCTAAAATTTCTTGTGCTCTCATGTTATTTATAGTACTTAAAATATCCGCTTGAATTTCTGGTTGTAATGCCTCTAAGGTATCAGCCGCCAAATCTTTATCTAAACTTTCAAAAATTTTGTTTCGAGCCTCCGTATCTAGCCCCTCTAAAATATCTGCAAGATCTGCTGGATGGAGCTTAGTTAATTTCCCATAAGGTTCTGTTAGCTTTAAGCTGTTCTCTACCATCTCTAATGATTGAACACTTTCCCAGGTTATGCTATTTTCTCTTGGTTTTCTGCCAACTATGTCATAAAAGGCTCTGACTATTCCATCTAATTTATATTTTCTAGCAACCGCTATGATGCCAGATTCTACAGCTACAACTCTTATTTCTCCGCCAACTTTATTCATGGTTAAGTCATTAACTTTAACGACTTTCTTACCGTTAACATCTACTATTTGTTTGTTTAATAGATTTTTTGATAAAAGGTAAGAAAATTTTCTAGGAATTATATCTTTCACTCCTCTTACTCTTACAGTTAGACCTTTATCTTCTTTAAATATTTCTATGTTTCTAAATTCATAATTAAAAATTTCTCCACCCTTTTTAATTTTATATCCAATAACTCTTGGATATCCTTGGTCAGTAGTAACATAAATATCATACAACTTGCCTATACTATCATCAAGCTCATCGTACACCTTTTGATTAAGTATTTTACTTAAATAAAACTGTGAAATTCTTTCCATAGATATTCCTCCTATCTATGCAGAGAAACATCAAAATAAAATCCACAGCTAATTGATTTTCAACAACAATTCAAACTATATCAATTTCTAATATTAGAAACTCTCTGCATATTCATATTATATTTTAAAATTAATATTGACCTTCTACTCGGAGGGCCATTTTCCATTTATCTCACCGCCTATAATATATATATGCTTAGATATTAACACATTTTTATGATATTTAAATTAAAAATAATAATCTCTCTACTATAATTATATTATAAAGACTTTAAAATGCAACTATAATAAATTTTTTAGTTCATATTTATTAATAATTATGTTAATATTATTATGTATAGAAAGTTAAAGATAACTGATTTATTTGGAGGTACATATGATACTAAACAAGCAATTTTTACCCATTAGCATGAACGATTTAAAAGAAAGAAATATATCCCAATTGGATTTTATAATAATTACAGGGGATGCATATGTTGATCATCCTTCCTTTGGAACTGCTATAATTGGAAGAACCTTAGAACATGAAGGTTTTACTGTAGGTATTATAGCCCAGCCTGATTGGGAAAGCGTAGATGATTTTAGAAAACTTGGAAAGCCTAAATAT
>JANZQE010000249.1:0-2535 GCA_038040705.1 Clostridium sp.
TTTTATAATAGATTCAAAGAGTTTTCCGTTGGTTGATTGATTTATGATTATAAGCAGACCTGAAAGAACAAAAGGCGCAAAAGAAATTAGATAAGACATTCGTTTACTACTTCGATAATAAGCCATACTTATAAACCAACCGATTACTACAAGTAGGTAAAATATAGTAACAAACCAAACAATGGTAGCCATAATGCTGTAATTATTATAAAGCAGTCTGTAAAGGACAATAATTTTTATATTCATTATGCTTATTATAGTAAGTATTAGCATAAAGATTACGGCCCAAGCTATAGATACAATTGCCATAGAGAGAACATTAGCCCAAAATAAGCTCTTTCGTGAAACGCCATTTGCTAGCATAAATTTAAAGTTAGTTGTAAAAATTTTAATTCCAAGAATGAATATAAATATAAAAGCTATAAGGTCACTGCTTCCTGCATAGACACCAGATCCTGGAAACAAATAGGTAACAGTAATTGATATTAAAATATTTAAAGCTATAATTGAAAGGCACATCAAACTTTGCGATTTAAACGTCATCAGCTGATATTTTGTAGCTCTGAAAATATTACTCATAATTGTACCTCCTTAAGAATTGGTTAGACTGATAATTAATTCTTGCAGCCTTATAGATGCTATTTCAAGACCTAACTCTTTAGCAACCTCTTTATCTTTGCTATCGCGATTTTGATATATGGTAGTCAATTTTAAATTTCCGATTGTTTCCTCCCTGATAATATTTCTGCCTTTTGTGTACACTTCAACATTTTTGGCATCACCAGACACTGTATATCCTAGTTGCAAAACTTTGTCTACGGGCTCTGCAAGTACGATTTTACCATCCTTAATAATAATTATGTCTTCTAAAATATCCTCGATTTCGTCAATCAAGTGTGTAGATATTACAATGGTCTTTGGCTGCTCGCTATAATTTTTAATGAGTTCTTTGTAAAAAGATTCTCTGTTGTTTGCGTCAAGTCCTAATACTGGTTCATCGAATAAAATTACATAGGATCCTGAAGCTAGTGCAAGTATCAATTTAAAAATTGAATTATAGCCTGTTGAAAGACTTTTTATTTTTTTATTTACGTCAAGTTTAAAATTTGTTGCAAGCTCATAGGCATACGTCATATTGAAGTTAGGATAAAACTCCATTGTCCATTTGAAACCTTCATTAACTCTCATATACTCTGGATATACGTTTTTCTCATTCATAGAGAAGATCTTACCCTGTGCATTATCATTTTCTACTGCAGTTTCGCCATCGATTAGAACTTTGCCAGAACTTGAAAAAAGTTTATTAGTTATAATATTTAAAAGTGTAGTTTTACCCGCACCGTTCCGGCCCATAAGTCCATATATTTTATTGGGCTCAAGAGTCAAAGAGACATTTTCTAATGCGATTGTTTTATTGAAATATTTTGATATATTTTTAATTTCAATCCTGCTCATTATGGCAACCCCTTTCTATTAAGGCGATAATTTCACCTTTGCTGATGTTTAAGTTTTTAGCTTCCTCCAAAAGAGATAATATATAACTTTCATAAAAACCGTTTTTCCGTTTGGTTATTATTTTATCCCTGGCTCCAGTGCTCACAAACATTCCAATGCCACGCTTTTTGTATATGATGTCCTCGTCCACGAGCAGGTTTACACCGCGGTTTGCAGTGGCTGGATTTATTTTAAACTTAATCGCTACCTCGGTAGTAGAGGGAATTTGCGTTTCTTCCTCAAATATACCTTTGAGTATATTATTTTCAAGCTCTTCAGCAAATTGCAGGAAAATGGGTTTTTCACCACTCATATTAAGTTGCATTTAAACACCACCTTTATATTCATAATATTATTATACAATATAACCATCTTGTTAATTGGTTAATCACTTATGCAACTAACTATATAACATGAACAAATATATGTCAAGAAAATAAATGAAATTACCAAAGATTTCAATTCTATTCTAGGAGGAATTTCATAAAATTTATAGAACTTAGTATTTAAAGAGATAAATAAAACAAAAATATGAAATAAGAGAGGTGAGGTAATTGATATTCGATACTGATATTGCTATGGCTTTAAAAGATTATAATGGTCAATATAAGGTTTGTGAACTGACAATATTTGAAATAGAGAGTATTAATACTACATTTCCCTCTTTAAACATTAAGGTTAATAAAGGTAATGAAATAGTAATTAGAGTTAAATGCTCACTATGTGGTGAGGATCATTCTTATCATTATAATATTAAAGAGCTTCTAAAAAGAAATATGGTAATAGGGGGATGCGAGCAACTAGCTTTACCTATATTTTTTATTGGAAAGAACCAAAAGGTTATAGAAAAAGTAAACGAGCATAGAAAGACTACAGAGAAAATCTATGCTATGATATAAAATAAATAGCCGGTAATCCTTTGATACACACAAACCCTACAGGGTTTATGTGTATTTTTGATATAGTGGATTAAAATTATGAAATAGGATATAATTAAAATAGTATATCATTTCAAAAAAATTCATTGGATAGTAAATACGT
>JANZQE010000250.1:0-4529 GCA_038040705.1 Clostridium sp.
GTAGAACATATTACACCTACTATTATGTAGGACATTATTCTATTTCTCATACCACCTTTATTCTTTTTTTCTTTTTCATGGTTTATTTCTGTAGAATCATTGTTTTGTAATACAATAGATTGAGTCTCACTATGTTTTTCCGTAAACCCGTATGCAGGCTCATCTCCTATAATATTTTCGTTATCTCCATCGTTCGTGGTTCCCCTTGAATCATCCATGTTCTCATTCAAATTGCTATTTTCAAAACTGATTGTATTTTCATCTGTTTCATTTGGTTCATTTATTTTATTATTATCCATATTTTCATTCATATAATTTCCCTCCTTTTATTTTCATTGGTCACATAACAGTTATTAACTGTTCCTCTACTAAAACTATAACAAAATATTTATATTTATAAGCTCCAACTTTTTTTATCTTTAATTATATATTAATACACCTATGTTACAGTTTGATGTCAAATTTATTAACAAACCTTTAATTGCTTAACAATATATTTAAAATATGTTAGATAATATTGTGGATTATTGCACATAAAATCGGCTTACCCTTTTAAGGTAAGCCAATAATTTCATTAAATAGTATTACATATTACAGAAAATTTATTTGCCAGCATATAACTGAACTATCTTGACTATTACATCCACAGCTTTCTCCATGGCATATGTAGGAATGAACTCATATTTACCATGAAAATTTTGCCCACCTGCGAATATATTCGGCGTCGGAAGTCCCATAAATGAAAGCCTTGCACCATCTGTGCCGCCTCTAATAGGTACCATTATAGGCTTTACTCCTACTTCCTGCATAGCCAAAAATGCTGTATCTACAATATGCTTAACAGGTTCAATTTTTTCTTTCATATTAAAATATTGATCTACAAGTTCTATTTCAACTGTGCCACTTCCATATTTACTGTTTAATTTATCTACTACATTTTTTATAAATATCTTTCTATTTTCGAAGTTTTCACTATTAAAATCTCTAATAATATATTGAAGTTTTGTCTCTTCAACTTCGCCATTAATATTAGTCAAATGATAGAAACCTTCATAACCTTCCGTAGTACTCGGTGTTTCATTTTGTGGCAGACAGTTCATGAATTCGTTTGCTATAAGTGTAGAATGAATCATCTTGCCCTTTGCTGAGCCAGGGTGAACATTTCGTCCATGAATATAAACTTTTACTCCTGCCGCATTAAAATTTTCATACTCTAGTTCTCCAATAGTTCCCCCATCCATAGTGTATGCAAAATCGGCGTCAAATTTCTTTACATCAAATAAGTCTGCGCCACGCCCTACCTCTTCGTCTGGTGTAAATCCAATACGGACTATACCATGTTGTATTTGAGGATTTTCCATTAAATATTCTGCTGCCGCCATTATCTCAGCAACTCCAGCTTTATCATCAGCCCCAAGTAAAGTTGTACCATCCGTAGTGATAAGCGTTTTTCCTATATAATTCTTTAATTCAGGAAAATCCACTGGAGATAGTATTATGTTTTTCTCGTCATTTAATATTATGTCTTTTCCATCATAATTTTCAATAAATTTAGGTTTAACATTTTCACCAGACATATCTGGTGCAGTATCCATATGAGCTATAAATCCTATAGTTGGTACGGATTTTTCTATATTAGATGGAATAGTTGCCATGACATACCCATTATCATCTACACTAGCCTTCTGTACACCCATTGCTTTTAGTTCTGCTACTAGAACCCTTGCAAGTATCATTTGACCCTCTGTGCTAGGCACAGTAGTTGATTCCTCATCAGATTTAGTTGAGTAACTTACATATTTTAAAAATTTTTCTACAACATTTGACATATGCTCATCTCCTCTTTCATAATTAAGTTGTCTTTAAAAAATTATCAATTAATTTTTCTGCCATTCTCTTTTGCATATTCGCTTTATTAATAAGTAATAATACCATTAGTATAAGTTCTATTAATTCACCATCTTCTTTTCCCATTTTTTTAATTTTAACTTTTATAAATTCAGAATATTTATCTACATCAATTGCAAACTCTTGATTTTGAACTTCTTTTATATCCAGAAAATTGTTATATAAATTTTCTAATGAAATGCTTGTATCTTTAGAGGTTTTTACATCAATAATAGAATTAAAAATTGTATTAATATCACTAATTGATATGGTCTGCTTTAAGTTATAAATAAGTGTCAACAATATCATGTGTTCATTAGTATACTTTTTATTTTTTGCCGGCATCAAAACCTTACCTTTAGTATAGTTGTTAATCATTGTTTTTGTAAGGATTTTATCTTCGTCATTTCTTTTAAGACTTGAAAGTTTTTCATTGAAAAAGGTTGTGACTTGATCCATATATAAATCTACGCAAGGTATTTCCGTTAAACTAACATCTTTTGACCCTATAATTTCTCTCACTAATTCATCTAAAGTTTCCTTGTTATAATCCATTTATTTCACCTCACATTCATTATATAGTATAGATAACGTGTAATCTACACTATACTCATAATATATAATTGCAAATGGTTTATAAATGCTATTATAATTAAAATTTATAGCATTTTAAAGCTATATAAAGCAATTCACTAACAATTTAATCTATCGCCACAATTCACTATAAAACATAGCCGTTTTCGTTATTGATATATATTATTTTATATTGTAGTATTAACATATACCACATGTAGTTTTAAAAACTACGTATAAGTTTGTTATAATTAGCGCAATATATTTAGTAATTACATAATAAATTATATCCATGACGAGGGCTTTTATACCTAATTCACGGGATATTACAAGGGGTGATGCATTTGTTATCAAAATTTAGAGAACCTATAAGTAGCCTCACACATTTAGTTGGTGCCCTTTTGTCCACAATAGGGTTAATACTTCTAATTAAATTTTCCCTAGATACTTCAAATTGGTACAACACTATTATACTTGCAGTATTCGGAATAAGTTCAATATTACTTTATTCTGCAAGCTCCACCTACCATAAGTCCACATCTTCACGGAAGGTTATAAAAATACTGAGGAGAGTAGATCATTCTATGATATATGTTCTAATCGCAGGAACATATACCCCTATATGCCTAATTGCTTTAAAAGGCAGCATTGGAACCCTCCTTTTCTTAGGTATATGGTTTTTAGCCTTTATAGGGATTCTTTTGAAGATACTTTGGTTTGATGCCCCTAGATGGCTTTACACTCTATTTTATATATTCATGGGATGGATTTCTGTTTTTGCTATTGTCCCTATTATAAAAGCTATATCCTTTGGTGGTTTTATGTGGTTACTAATTGGTGGTCTTTTTTATACTGTAGGTGCTATTATATATGCTACTAAAAGACCTAAAATAAACCTTAAGTTTTTTGGATTTCATGAGATATTTCACATCTTTATTATGTTAGGAAGTTTATGTCATTTTATACTTATGTTCAAATATATAATGTACATTAACTAATTTGCAATACTTATTATTCAATGGTAAAATTACAAGTAATAATATTACAGAAGGTAGGGATGTTAATAATGATAAACTTATCCGAGGGCACAACTTTTGAAACCTATTTAGAACAATCAAAGCTTAAATATGGTGATGTCCAACTCACCACATATAATTCTACTAATCTATCTTTAATTACTAAGGAGTCTCTAAAAAATATAATTTCTACTGTTAATGTAGCTGTTTTTTCTGAAGGATACTGTCCTGATTGCATTGTTACCTTACCCTTCATTAAAAGAATGGCAGAGGAAAACAAAAACAAAAACTTATATTGTTTCCCTAAAACTGGATATGAAGTTTTTTTAGAAGAATGTACTGGGAATGCTAGAATTCCGACTATTTTAACCTTCGACAGTGAAATGAATCCAAAGGGCGCTTACGTAGAGTTCCCGAAGAATATGTTAGATAAAATGGCTCTATTGAAAATTGAAGAAAAGAAAAACTTAACTAATGATTATAGGCAAGGAAAATATAACTACATGATTGAAGAAGAGCTTTTAGATATACTACTTTAAATCATCTTCAAAAAATAAACACCTCTAATATTTTAAAATATTAGGGGTGTTTATTTATTATTTCCCAAACTTTGAACTAAACACTAGCGGGTCTAGGCTTAATCTTCGGGGTTTTATTAAAATTACTTTTACCATTTAAAAATTCACAATAAGGCGCTATAGGGCACTCCTCGCAATTAGGTTTCCTAGCTTTACATATTTTTCGCCCATGCCATATAATATAATGGTGAGCATCACTCCACATTTTTTTAGGAATATTTTTCATAAGTTCTCGCTCTACCTCTTCTACGTTTTTTCCTGAGGCAAGACCAATACGCTTTGAAACTCTAAAAACGTGAGTATCTACAGCTATAGCAGGGATACCAAAAGCATTAGATAGTACAACATTAGCAGTTTTTCTACCTACACCGTTAAGCTCTGTTAATTCTTCCATAGTGTCAGGTACTTCTCCATTATGTTTTTCTAATATAGTTTTTGTAGCCCCTAAGATATTTTTACTCTTATTATTATAAAA
>JANZQE010000251.1:0-6759 GCA_038040705.1 Clostridium sp.
TGGATTATGCGCTATTAGTTCTGAACTTGGAGTTCTATCATGATCTTTTTCTTCAAAAGTTGTTGTATCGCTGTAAGCTGTTAACGATAACTGAGGGTTTGATGTCGGTGACTTTATAGCGCTAAAAACAATAAATGCTAGAATAGATATACTAACCATAATAAATATTGATATGATTTTATCATTTTTCATTTTCAAACCCCCTCACAACTAGTTAAACTTACCATACACTACACATCTTTATTACTAAAAAAGCTCTAACATAAAATGCTAGAACCCTTCTAAATTAAATAAACTTCCTTAACCTTTCTTTTGTTTCTAAATCAGCAAAGGCTGCATCAACACTATTATAATATACTTGCTTATACTCATCTAAAGTAATGTTAAAATACTTAAATATTACTTCACATTCCTTAGTCATATTTGTATCTGATACAGTTCTATTGTCAGTATTGACTGTTACCCTTATTCCATCATTAAAAAAGCTGTAAAATGGGTGCTTTTCATAAGTTTCTATTGCTTTAGTCTGAATGTTACTTGTTAAACACATTTCAAGAGTAATTTTCTTATCTTTTACAATATTATAAGCTTCTATGCAGTCTTTTATAAATACTCCATGGCCAATTCTTTCTGCTCCCAACATTTCTACTGCTTCAAGGACATTTTTACCTATTCCTGTTTCACCTGCATGGATAGTTACTCTATACCCATATTTTCTAGCTATTGCTATAGGTTCTATAAACTTTTTACAAAAGCCTTCTCCTTCGGCTCCACATAAATCTACTGCGACTACACCTTTCCCTAGATATTTTTTTCCAGCTTCCACAACCTCTAAAGCGCTACCCGCAGACATAAACCTCATGCAACAGAGTATTACATTACCTCTTATATCAAATTTTTCTTCCGCTTGCCTAATTCCAATTATTACACTCTCTATAATTTCACAAACACTTAACCCTTTCATTATATGAAGTAATGGTGCAAATCTAACTTCAATGTATTTAACATTTTCTTTTGCAGAGTCCTCAAGAAGTTCATATGTAATTCTCCTTAAACTTTCTTTGGATTGCATTACTAAATTTGGTATTTCAAATCTTTTCAAATATTCATCGAGTGACATGCATTCTTCTGGGGCAGTGACTTCTTTTCTAATGTTGTAAGCATCATAAAACGGTATACTAATTCCCTCTTCCTTTGCTATATCAATTATTGTTTCTGGTCTTAAACTACCATCTAAATGGCAATGTAACCCAATTTTAGGCAGCTCTTCATATTCTAAACTACTATATATCATATTAACCTTCCTTTCTCTATATACTTCAAATTTCTCTTAATATCTCACCCATTTACTTGCTCTTATAGAAAAAACATTTTTATTGTATCCAGTTTTTTTATCATATCATATATTATACACTCTTTTTAGTATATGTAGATATTTTAAATATGCGTGCCCATCCCCACAAAATAGGAATTGCCTATCTATATCAAGAAAATGAGCACCCACAGCTAATTCAATAGCCACTAATGCTCATTCTAGCTTTCTTCATATATTTAGCAGCATCAAACCCTTTATAAATTATTGCTGTAGTCATACCTCCAAGAGGAAGTGTTTTATTATTACTTACATGATGAGGAATATGACAGTGAAGTGGCCATGCACCAGGATTATTTGCTTTAAATATAATATCCCTTGTAGTTCCTGATGAAACTAATATAGTATTTTTAAGAAGTCTGTTGGCTTTTGGGATAGTATTTCCATCTGTTGCAGCTTCTGAAAATTGGTGGCCATGGAAATGAATAGGATGATTATTAAGACCTATATTACCAAACCTTATCCTCACATTATCTCCTTCATTTATTTCTAAAGGCGTCGTGTAAGGAAAACATCTCCCATTCATCATAAAGAAATTCTCATCCATAGAAAAAGGCTTTGTATTATAAACTCCTTTTTCTAATAAGAACGGTTGAATATCAAGAGTATACCCACCCAACATAATAAAAAAATCCTTTTGTATATCTTTTTCATCGGGGTCCAAAATTATAAAAGCTCCTTCAAGCCCCATTAGGTCCTGTACTGACGTATAAAAGTGTGAGTGATACATATGTGTTCCCGGCGGATTATTTATTTTAAATCTATAATCAAAATAACATCCTGGATTAATTTTTGGCGATGGTTCTATATCTGGAACTCCGTCCATATTATTAGGTACATCTAATCCATGCCAATGAACACTTGTAGGCTGAGGCAGCCTATTATGAACCCTAATGCAAACCTCTTCACCTGGGAAAGCAAATATAGTTGGTCCTGGGGTACAGCCATTATAGCCCCAAACATTAATAAATATTCCTGGTAAAATTTCTTTGACTACTGGCTCTGCTACGAGTTCATAATATCTAACATTATTTTTTACAAAACAAGGTAAATTAGGAGTATCAGGTGTAATTACCATATTAACCTCCAATATATATTAATCTATTAAAATATATGATTAACATACGATATTCATGAATAGTATTTTTAAAACCACTGAAAATTGGTTTATTCCTTTCACATTGGTGGAGAAAGTTGGATTTGACCTAATATCACTGCTATCGGAGGTTTACCAAACTAAACTTCCGGGCCCTGAACCGCGCATCATCCTCCACTTTGCCATTGTCACCTTAAAACGTTCAGTCCATTCAATTGCTTATATTTTTTTTTATTTTCATACATTTCATCGTCTGCCATGCGGATTAGATCTTCCATGTTCAAATGTTTTTCATGATCATATTCCACTAAACCAAAACTTACACTAATTGGGTAATATTTCTTACCTTCATTTCTAATATTATTCAATTCATTTTGGATTCTGTCTATAATTTGATTAGCATAACTTAGATCACAATCATCGAGATCAATAATAAATTCATCTCCGCCTACTCTAAAGAATAGATCTAAATCACGAATATATAATTTAATCACATTAACCACTGTAATTATTAACTCATCCCCAAAATTATGTCCGTTATTATCATTAACTTGTTTTAAATCATTAATATCTGCAAAGCTAATAACGAGCCTTTTATTCTTTCCCTTTGAAATTGTCATTAATTCATCTAATAAACTAAGCCCGGTCTGCCTATTAAAAATTCCTGTCATTTCATCAATTGTTGCACTCTCATTCAATTTGTCCATCATCATTACTTTTTCAGTGACATCTTGATTTATTGAAACAATACTATTTATCACATTATCCTTAATGGTAACTGGTGCAATAATAGAAGAATCCCAGTATAATTCACCATTTTTCCTTTTATTATGAAAAGTGCCGTACCAAATGTTCCCAGAAAGTATTTGAGTCCACATATCATTATAATACTCATCCGAATGCTCTCCTGACTTTAAAATTGAAGGTTTTTGTCCGATAATCTCGTCTTTTGTAAAACCTGCTATTTCAAGAAATTTTTCATTTACATATTCAATTACTCCATTTGTATCAGTTATCATTACTCCTGTGGGACTTTGTTTTACTACGGTACTAAGTTTTTCATTTTCAACATTTTGTTTTTCTAATAGAATTAATTGCTCAATATTGCTCTCAATAGTATTCAAATATAATTTCTTTACAAAAATCGAACAAATACTCGTTAAAATAATAAAGACATTTCTGTCAAAATAGTCAGAAAATTCAATCATGCCATATTGTATGAAAAAATAAAAAAAGGTAGAAATAATTATTGCTAATACAGATGTGTAAACTATTGTAAATATATCTAAAACTACTATACTTACAATAATAGGGATCACAGATAATGACCAAAGATCCATACTTTTAGGGAATATAAATATGGTAACCATAGACAATAATGTGAATTCCATCATGAGAATTCTGCTGGTTATCTTTTGTTTCAATTTAAAATTATTTAATAATAATGGTAGATAGCTTGATAACAAAAAAATTATAGACATAATTATAGCTCTAGTGAGGTTTCTTTTTTCAGGTGTCTCTAAGAAGTCGCTAATAATGACAACAATAGCACCTATACGAAATACGATTCTAACTATTAAGGATAAATTTTTATTATTATCTGTTTTCATTTTTTCTAGTAAATCATCCTTATTCACTTTTTTAAACCTCCTTAATATATACTGCTGTATATTTAGTTTTTTAAGCACAAAAATACTCCCCTTAAAGTAGACAGATCTTTATTATTTAATCTGTCTACTTTAAGGGGATCATGTCAGCTTTTTCGATAATTTTATTTGGATCATTTTGAAATTCTATAGTTTGCTTTGTAATTTCACCCTGAAGTTATTACAGCTTCTCCAGTGTTAAAATCTGCAATAAATATTGCTTTATTTTTACGTGTTTCATTTAATACAAAATCAAATACTTTTTCTTATCTTGCCTTTGCGGAAAATAAAGGGCATACAATGTAAGCTCTGAGTTATAAAAATATCATAATTACATTATACATCAAATATTTGTATATTCCAACAATAAAATACTATAACACTATTCATATTAATACTTTATTCGCCACAAGACCCATTTTCATTAAAAAGCCGAGATTAACCCGACCAAAACCTTACTTCAGTGATGCTGTTACTACCAGTTGTTGTTTAAGGTAAATAATATATGGTGAGTTCAAGTAATTATATATAACTAGATTGTTAACGGTGGTTCCATATCTAATCGCAATACTGTAAAGTGAATCTCCAGATTTAACGGTATAAATTATTGCCTCCGGAGGTGACAATGGTATAACGATTTTTTGCCCTGGATAAATAAGATTAGGGTCAGGTATTTTGTTGAACTTTAATACATTTTCTAACGTGGAGTTATAATTATGAGCAATGGTATAGAGATTATCACCCGGGACCACTGTATAAATTAATGTACCAAAATATGCTGTTGGACGTAGTGCTTTATCAATAGCAGCCCAAGTATTTTTTCCCACGATTCCATCGACAACTAATCCATAAGCCTTTTGAAATGATCTAACAGCTGAATCGGTTTTAGGGCCGAATATTCCATCTATTGGTCCTGCAGTATAGCCAAGTTTAACCAATATTGTTTGAAGATACTTTACGTCCGCACCTGTGCTTCCAATTCTTAATAGTATCATTTTATATTCCTCCAATTTTTTAATTCATTTATAGAAATTAATAGATACTGTTCTATATAGGTGTTATTTAAAATTTATAAAATCAAACAATATAGATAATATATATATTGTTATATTATGATTAAAAAATCAAAAAGTGACTTCATTTCTATTTCCATTTTAGTCTCGCCAAACGGACCACAAATAGGCTCTCCATCAAAAAAAAGCTGTAAAAAGGGCTCTAGCATAAATTGCTAGAGCCCTTTTTGGGGTTTATTTCATCATTTGTATCCCTTAATGCTTTTATAATTTAACCATTCACTTATTCCTGTTAAATATACATGAATTCCCCTGAATATCTCTGCATTTACCACAAGAAATACATTTTGACTTGGTATTATCTTCTCCAGCCCACCTATTTATTAAATCGGATTCACTCAAAAATGGTCTAGATAGTGAGAAATATGGAATTTTAGTATTATCCAGTATATCCTGCATTAAGTTAAGTGATCTATTACCACCAACTAAAATGACAGGCACATTTACTTCTTCTGCTATCTCTGCAGCATACTTTCTAAAATATGATTCATTTTCTAAATATTTAAGTCCTTTTTCTCTTACGGTTCTATCTTCTGTTTTAGCTCCTACAACCCCGCTGATTTCTATAGCATCAATTCCAAGGTCTTCTAATCTCTTGCATACATATTTACAATCTTCAAAAGAAAAACCATCTTCTATAAAATCAGAGCAATTAATTTTAATTAACACAGGAAAATCATTCCCGACTTTTTCTCGTACGGCTACTAGAGTTTCAAAAATAATCCTTGCTCTATTTTCAATATTTCCACCATACTCATCAGTTCTTTTATTGTAATGAGGGCTTAAAAACTGACTGTAAATATATCCATGGGCAGCATGAAATTGTACTCCATCAAATCCTGATTTTTTAGCTCTGAGAGAAGCATCTGCAAAACTTTCAATAAGAGATCTTATCTCTTCCTTTGTAGCTTCCTTAGGAGTAACACCATATATACTATGAGCTACGGCTGACGGTCCTAATATGATTCTCTCACCTACATTAAAGTTAGTTTGAGAACCACCATATGCAATTTGCAATACTATGTTTGTATCAAACTTATGGATTTTATCTGTAAATCCTTTGTATTCTTCAATAAATGAATCATTATAAATCCCCATCATTCCGGGATTGGGCTGTTCATCTTCTGTAACAAAAGCATAGCCTGTTATGATTGTCCCTACTCCGCCTTTCGCAAGATTTTCATATACATTATATAGCTTTTCTGTCATATGGCCTTGGTTATCCGCCATATCTTCCCATGTAGCTGATCTAAAAAATCTGTTTTTTAGATTCATATTGCTTAAAATAGTATTATCAAATAATTTTTTCATATTGCCTCCATTATAGCGCAGCTCTATATATATTTAACACATCCTGTGCATCTAAAGGCTTGAAATTCCCAAGCTTTCCGCGTGCAGTAGCTTGCTTTGCCATTTCTTCTAATTTCTCTTCCTCAATTCCAACTTCTCTTAATGAAGAAGGTATTCCTAAGGATACAAAATATTCTTTTGTCCTTTTGATAGCATTATGAGCAATTTCATATCCATCACCATTAGGATCAAGTCCCCAAACATTAACTCCAT
Source organism: Clostridium sp. (assembly GCA_038040705.1). Lineage (GTDB taxonomy): Bacteria > Bacillota > Clostridia > Clostridiales > Clostridiaceae > Clostridium_AD. The sequence continues at coordinate 6,751 of JANZQE010000251.1, forward strand.
ATTCAACAA
>JANZQE010000252.1:0-2551 GCA_038040705.1 Clostridium sp.
TTATTTTTATTTACTTTGTGGTGGCTCATTTTTAATTGATAATCTTTCAAGTTATGTACATCAGATATTTCTTTTTTGCTTAGTGTTTTTTATTGTTGATTTTTTAATATTTTCAATCGTAACAGCGTTAATGACTAATAAAGATATCTTTTACGTATTCATTGGTAATATAAGACTTATAATTTTAAATATTTTAGTAATGGCCCCATTTGGAATTATATTAGCTTATGTTTATAATGAATTTGCTTATGGTGGGGTGATCATTGTGTTAGTCCCTATTGTATTAACTAAATACACTTTTTCCTTATATATTCAATCAAAATCTCAATATGTAGAAACTGTAGATGCGCTTATGCTTGCTATGGAGGCAAGAGACAAGTATACAGAAGGGCATTCACAAAGAGTGGCTGAACTCTCAACAAGTATAGCTAAAGAGTTAAAGTATAATGACTTAAAAATTGAACAGTTGAATATGGCGGCCTTACTCCATGACGTTGGGAAGATAGGAATTGATGACCTAATTTTAAATAAGCCTGGGAAACTTACAACAGAGGAATACGATATCATAAAAACACACCCTCTCATAGGGTACAATATTTTAAAGGATATTAAAAATCTTAAAATTATATTACCTATCATAAGAAATCACCATGAACGATATGATGGAAAAGGGTATCCAGATGCTAAAGGACCTGAAGAGATAAGCATTGATGTCTTTATTGTTCAACTTGCAGACGCAATAGATGCAATGACTACAGATAGACCTTATAGAAAAGCTTTAAATAGTGAAATGGTTATAGAAGAAGTTAAAAAATGTTCTGGCAGTCAGTTTCATCCAAAGGTAGTAGAGGCATACTTTAAAATGCTAGAAAAACAAAAAAAAGGTGAGGAATAAGATGTTTATTGAAGCGTTAATTTTTGCAGTTATTATAGGATATATTTTAAAGGGGAAAATAAGGAATTTAGAAAATGTAGAATTAAATAAAACATATCTTATTTTTACATCATTTTTAATAGAGCTTTTTATTGTTATATCCATAAAAAGTGGTTTATTTGATATAGGCATACTTACATATATAATAAATTTTATTATGTATACTTTATTAGTTATTTTTATTTATTTTAACAGGAAAAACAAATATATCGTCTTTATGGGAGTAGGCTTTTTATTAAATGCTACTACTATTTTCTTTAATGGAGGGGCTATGCCGGTTAGTGCTAAAGCAGCAGAGATTGCTGGTATTACCTTAAATGTAAGCAAAGAAGGACTTTATACATTAATAAATGAACATACTAAATTATGGTTTCTAGGAGATATTATTCCTCTTACTTTTTTAAGGAATTTTGCTATAAGCATAGGAGATATTTTTGCAGTGGTAGGATTAATGTTATTTATAATTACAGGAATGAAACAAAGTAAGCTATCAAAGTCAAAATAAAAAGTTAAATAATAGAAAAGTGAATTTATTTTCTTTTAATGGATATAATGTACTAAGTAAAAAGAATTTAAGCTATAATGTATAAATTAGTTGACTTATTGATTATATAATTTAAAATGAAACATATATAATAATATAAATTAACAATAGAAAGGGGATTTATAAATGAAGAAAAAAATATATATTGATGGAATGAGCTGCAGTCATTGTGTAAGCCACGTAAAGGAAGCGCTATTAGACCTTGGAGCTGTAAAAGTAAAAGTTGACTTAGAGGAAAAATTTGCAACGGCTGAATTTGATGATGAAATAACTGATAATGATATAACTGACGCTATTGAAGAAGTAGGATATGAAGTTACTGAAATAGAAGAGGATTAATATATTTTACAAAACCTAAAAATATTGCCCCTGTTCATAAGTTGAACAGGGGCAATATTAATTGAAAAACTTTAATTGAACATTTATTTTCTTGCCTAGTATTTCTAAAACAACATAAGAGTACCAAGGTTCGCGTCTTTTATAAGAGGGAGAACCTGGATTTATCATGAGTACCTTGTTCTTAGTTAAAACCAATGGCTGATGACTATGCCCAAAGATAATTATATCTACCCTATCATTTACAAATGCATTGTAGGCGCTGTCTAGAGTGCTTTTAGAGTTGCCATGACCATGGTACAAACCTATTTTATATCCTTCTACTGGTATAATTACTTTTTCTTTTAATAAATCCCTAATGTATCCTTTATCATTATTTCCCCATACTCCAATAAAGTTCTTATGTTCTCTTAATTTCGAGACAACACTAGAGGAAATATAATCACCGGCATGAATTATCATGTCAGCTTCTTTAGATAAATCATCTATGAATTTAAAAATTTTATCGCTATGTTTTTTAACATGAGTATCAGATAATATTGCAATTTTCATAATAGCATCACCTTATCCTATTATATTATCTTATATTATGCTTTGATACACAATTAGTATTCAATTATATGGAATTCAAGTTTATAATTCTACTTTATAATATTTCTGTTATAATTATGATATAATTATATGTGATATTTATATATATTCTTAAATCGTAATTAAGACGCGAGGAGAAAAAATGA
>JANZQE010000253.1:0-6690 GCA_038040705.1 Clostridium sp.
ATATACTGCTAACCTTTGCGCCAATGTAGTAGGTCAGTATATCTTCGGAGCACTGGCTCATGAAAGCAAGGAACAAATTAATGGATGGTGCGAGGGCCTTCGTGAGTATTACAAAAATATCATGTTTAAATACTATAACGGTATGAGAGAAATGGAACCAAATCTTATTGTTTCTAGCCCCGATGCGGCTATTTATTCAGTAGTTGACGTTAGAAATGTTGTAAAACCAGGATTTGATTCAATAGCCTTTGTTATGTATTGTGCTCAGGAAGGATCTGTAGACTATAATGGAGTAGAGACAACCCTTTTGGTTGCACCACTTAAAGGTTTCTATGACCTTAAACCAGGCGAGTTTAATCCAGGAAGCACTCAGATGCGTATCGCATTCGTAGAGACTCCTGAAAACATGGAAAAGGTTCCTGAGTTATTTGTTAAGCTTCTAAGAAAATATGAAGCAACACGCTAATCAATAATTTGCACCTTTATATCCGCAAGAATGTCAACTATGATGACATTTCTTGCGGGTTTTTATTTTAAATAAACTATTAAAAAAATCCGCTATGTTATATATATCATAGCGGTTAAACATTATTTTATTTCAACAAGTTCATATTGGTTACTGCCTAATCCTATTTTTTCTGCGTAATCAAGAGTATATCTTCCTCTTTTAAAGACAATTTTACCATTATTCTTATCAATTATATCAAGACAAGCCCTATCGATAGCTACTGGATCCATGGATGCAAAAACTCCCACATCGTCCACTATAGGTTTCATATTATGGCCTTCACAATCGCAATTTCTAGTTATATTAAAAGCAAAAGTTATATAAATATGGTTTTTATCCTTTGCAGCTGCATAAGCGTATTCTGCAAGTCTTTCTTTAAATGACTTTGAAATAGATCCAATCCAGCTATTTGATATAGCTCCATATGGACATACTGCCATACAAGCAGCGCAACCAACACATTTATCTTTATCAATTTTAGCCTTTTTACCTACAGTTATTGCATTCTCAGGACACTGTTTTGCACATGCATTACAAGATTTGCACTTTAAATAGCTTATCCTTGGTATTGAATTTGCGTGTTGAGCAAGCTTTCCACCTCTAGATGCACAGCCCATTGCAAGTTGTTTTATAGCACCACCAAACCCCGCAAGAATATGCCCTTTAAAATGACTTACAACAATTAGCTGTTTTTTATTAGCAATTTCTTTTCCTATTTTACACTTTTCAAAATTCTTTTTATTTATTTCAACTTCTTCAAAATCTTCACCATGTTCTCCATCTGCTATTATTACAGGAATTTGCGTAAACCCATGTTCCTTCGCTAGCTTTAAGTGCTTTTCTTTTGTAGTTCTTTCCCCTCTATAGAGAACATTTGTCTCTATAAATGCACTTTCTATATTCCTTTCCTTCAAGTAATTTATAATTCCAGAGAAATTTTCAGCCCCTATGAAGGTGTTATTTCCCTTTTCCCCAAAATGCACTTTTAAGGGTATAAACTTTTCAAGGCTGACATTTTCTTCTTCTACCATCATTTTTAAAAGTTCACTAGCAGCGTTACTCACCTCTTCAGTTTTAGAGTATGAATTAATAGCTTTAAAATATACCTTTCTCATAATTAAGAACCCCCCTCATTTTTTTCAGTAAACATTAAATTAATTTCATCCAAAGCAGAAATCATTCTCTCTGCCTTTTCTTCTTCGACTCCCCCAACAATTAAGTCATTAAGTCTATCATTAAGGCGTCCTATATCAATACACTCCAACGATTTAGTGGATATGGATAGTTTGACCGTTCTTCTGTTTTCCGATGGTATTTCACGGGAAACATATCCTCTGTTTACAAGTTGGTCTACCATCCTTGAAACCGAACTTTTAGGAAACTCTATATTTTCACTAAGTTCATTAAGTGACAAAGTTTTATTTTCATATAACTCAAACATAATCATCATTTCTGGTACAGTAAGTTCGAATTCCTTAGAAATAGACTTCAAACACACCTGGATAGATTTGAATAAACAAATTATTTTTTTAGCACAACTGCCTGAATAACACATAATGTCCCTTCCTTTTACTTATGAAATATTTCCTTAGCCATTACATCTGGATGATGATAACGCCCTCTCTCTAATGTTACTTTTTTATATTGAATTGATTTTTGTGGACACCATTGCAAACAAGCAACGCATTGCTCACATTTATGCTCCCATTGTGGTTTTCCATTATTCATTTTTATATTATTTGCAGGACATACCTTTGCGCATATGCCACAACCATTGCATTTTTCATCTGACCAGTAATTTTTATCTTTTTCATATGGCTTAAAACTCCTGTACATCATACCACCAACAGTCCTCACTATTGTCTCGCTAAAACCCGTAAATTTAATTATTTCATTATTATTTATGCTTTTAACAATTTCAGTGATTTTTATTTCTTCATTAGCAAAATACTTTTTTTGCTTTTCCTCTGAGAATGGTGGATACATTACTTGGTAATTTCCCGGCATCTTCATTTTAAATGCTGCTGACAGCTTAATACCTTTACGTGTTAACTGTTTTTCTAGCTGAGTTATAGATGCGCCTGCTGACATTCCAAAAGTTACAACAGTGTATACATATGCTTCTTTGGGTATTTCTAGTTTTTCAATAAAGTCTCTAACTATAAGAGGCATTCCAGAAACATATACGGGAAAAACAATTCCGATTTTATTTGATGTCGCCTTATTATTATTCATATTGCCTTTACAAATTTGTATTATTTCTGTGTCTTTTGACTGCGCCGCAATATCCTTAACTATCTTTAAAGAATTGCCTGTACCACTAAAATAGTAAATTGTTGATTTCATTTAAAAACACCCCTACATTCTATAATTATTATTTCCATATAGAATCATTCCATTTGGAACTATCCCATATAGTATAATAATATTGTAAATCACTCTTAATGTCAAGTAGACCTTCGCCTTTAAATTATACAGATCAAGCACTGCATTGGCAATTATTACCTTTCCATTAACCTAGAAGTTCATCACGCAAAAAAAACACCAAGATCATAAATCTTGGTGTTTTTTTATGGAGTTAAATAAGATTATTAAACCTGTCTTATTTATGCCACCTTCTTGATATTTATTTCTTTTCCTGCTTTACGCATCTTAGCAAATTCAGCTGTTGCTGTGAATAGTGCATCTGTTGAAGAGTTAAGAGCCGTTTCGCAAGAATCTTGTAAAACGCCTACGATAAACCCTACACCAACTACTTGCATAGCAATACCATTTGGTATTCCAAATAAGCTAGCCGCTAGAGGTACTAGCAATATCGAACCACCAGCTACGCCTGAAGTTCCACAAGCGCTTACAGCTGCCACAATGCTAAGAAGTAATGCAGTAGGTATGTCCACTTTAATTCCAAGTGTGTTTACTGCTGCAAGAGTCAAAACAGTAATGGTAACAGCTGCACCAGCCATATTTATAGTAGCTCCTAATGGAATAGATACCGAATATGTATCCTTATCTAAACCTAGTTCTTCACACAAACTCATATTTACAGGGATGTTTGCAGCTGAGCTACGTGTAAAGAATGCAGTAATACCGCTTTCTCTTAAACACCTAAGTACGAGTGGGTATGGATTTTTACGAATATTTATGTACACAATGATTGGGTTGACAATAAGAGCCACTGCGACCATACAACCAATCAAAACTGCAAGTAATTGTCCATAGCCTAGTAATGCTGATACTCCATTTGTAGCAATAGCATCAAATACGAGACCCATAATTCCTAGTGGAGCAAAGTTTATAACCCATCTAACCATTTGGGTTACTGCGTCTGAAATATCAGTAATCATTGTTTTTGTAGAATCAGGCGCGTTTTTAAGGGCAAACCCAAGAACTGACCCCCAAGACAATATACCAATATAATTGGCATTATAAAGTGCTTTTACTGGGTTATCAACTACATTAAGAAGTAATGCTTTAAGAACTTCTACGACACCTCCAGGAGGTGTAATATTCTTAACACCTTCTGTTAATGTTAATGTTACAGGGAACATAAAACTTGCCATAACCGCCACAAATCCAGCCAATAATGTTCCTAACAGATAAAGTCCGACAACCGATTTTATATTGGTTTGATGACCACTCTTATGTTGCGAGATAGCAGACATAACCAAGAAAAATACCAATATAGGTGCAATCGCTTTCAAAGCACCTACAAATAAAGATCCAAAAATGATAATTGGTTTTGCTTGCTCAGGAATTGTTACGGCCAAGATAATACCTATAAGCAATCCTATAATTATTTGTTTTACTAAACTGATTTGATTCCACTTACTCATTAGTTTTTTCATAATTTATTCCTCCTAATAATTAAGAAGAGACGAAACAATACAGAGCATTTTAGCTATGCCACTAGATTTTTGTTTATTCTCTTACTATGTATAATTGCACGAAAATTCGCTACAGAAAAAATTCTACCACGAATTATAACTCGTGTAAAGTAAAGAATAAGTGTAATTTTTAACAGTAAATAACCGATATAATCAGTCTTATGATGAGCATCAACAGTGTATAATCAGTAATTTGATTATTCTGTAATTCAAATATAGCCAAGTTGTTTCCTCACAATCTCTTCTCAAGTACTTTCTGTACAACTTAGAGTCTTAATATACTTCACTATATTTTCCATACCTTGTCTTTTTGAGTAACATTAATTAAATATAAATCATATTACTAATATAATTATTAAAATATAAAACATTTAAATAATATTAAATTTACATTATTCCTTTAAAAAGCAATCCACTTGGATATCAACAGTGGTTTCTACACTGCTATTTTCATTTATACAATCTATTGGGATAACACTTCTTCTTGTAAAGTAGTTTGTACCGAAGACACCTATTAATATAAGTATTGATCCAATAAGATGGTATAATTTGAAACTTTCATGGAGCAATACAACTCCAGCAATTATTGAAACAATGGTAGATAAATTAGCAAAAATAGCAGATTTAGAAGCCTCTAATTTAGACAAAGTAAAATTCATCAAAAGGAATGCAATTACAGAAGACAATATCCCTAAGTATGCAAGGGACACTAGAAAATTTTTATTCTTCAAAGGTGAAAAGTACTGGGATAATGTGTTAGCTCTAATTTGATTGCAAATTGAAACAAGATTAAAAAATACTGCGCCCATTGCCATCATTGCATAAGTTAGCTCTATAGGACTGAATTTTTTAGAGTACTTCCTTGACAAAATATTAAACACAGCTGCAGAAAGCACTGCCCCAAGTAATAGAAATATACCTAATAAACTTCCTCCCGACGAGCTTGACCCTGTCATAAGAACAATAAATATTACTCCGCTTACAGAAATCAATATAAAACCACACTGCAATTTTGAGGGAATTTCCTTTAAGGCGTAAGCAGATAGAATGGTTACAAATATAGGAATAAGTGCAATCATTAGACCAGCTTGAGAGGATGAGGAAAATTGAATACCATAGGTTTCAAAAATAAAGTAAATTATTGGTTGCGTTAATCCAATAATAATTAGATTTTTTATACTTTTGCCCTTATAGTTTATTTTTATGATTCTAAGTATTTTAAGTATAGACATGATTATGAAGGCAACAAGAAAACGAAAAGACAGTAAAGTAAAAGGTTCTACAATGTTTAATGCCTTTTTAGAAAATAAAAAACTTAAACCAAAGATTAATGCTGTAAATATTCCAGAAAAAATTGGTAGAATATTTGTTTTGTTATTCATAGAATTACCCCCAGTATATATATGCTCACTTTAATGTATTACTTAATTATACAACTTAAATAAAGAACTTGACAATCCCATACTACAAGTGTAATTTGTATATAATAAAGTTACAAAAATACAAAATGTAGTGAGGTATTAAATATGACAAAAAAAAATAGTAACAACAGCGATTTTTTATATAATTCTAAAGCAAATGCTTCTCCACAAATATACTCTTTGTTAATTAATCTAGTAACCCAGGATAGAGAAGATTTGGCAAAAGTAGTGATAAAAGTTGATTATTTATTAGAATATGCAAGTCGCTGCATAAAGCAAAAAGACTTTGGGGAAGCAAATGAAAGTTTAAATAAGGCTAGAATTAGAATAGATATGTTGAAAACCGAGGAAGCTAATACTGAACATCTAGAATATCTATATGCTGGAATAGCAAAAAAAGCTAAACTATAATTGATACCATTGATATTGGGGTTATACATGACAATTAATAAGTAATTAATTTGTCATATATAAACCTTTTTTTCTAATTTCAGATAAATCATACTTTACTTAAGCTTGCTCCCCTTTCAAAGAAGCGTTGGATATTCTTTTCAACTGTCGGGTCAGGAATTAATGGAGGCGCATGGTGTGGTTTCGTTCTGGCGTCAATAATCATATTATCACATGCCCAGTGCTTGTTTTCATAATAGCTATTAACTCCATAAATATCATGCGAAGGGTTACTTCTCGTAAATGTGGCCCATATGAAATTTTGTAGGGAGCCGCTCATAAATATACTGTCATCGCATAGGATAATCATTGGGCAATTCGGCATGATATCTTTCGCCTGCACTTTTGAGCACAACTCGTCTAATTGCTTTTGAGCATCTTTATAGCTTGAAAATTCGGGCCCTTCCATGGCGACGATACCTGGCAT
>JANZQE010000254.1:0-9327 GCA_038040705.1 Clostridium sp.
ATTGGTTTATAGATAAATATAGAAGACCTGGTTATACCTTTGAAGTTGGATTTGGAGAAAATCCCCTTCCAATAAGTCAATTCAACGGAATTTATAATGACAATATCAAAGCACTACTCGAGGGGGCATTAGTTTAACTATATATAAATGTAGATAATCATAAAGGTTCGGTGTGTATTATGTTCTGATAGTCGATAATTCGTTAACAGACTCTAAGTTTATTCCATTAAAAATACCCTAACACACTTATTCGACGTCCTGTCTCAGAAGTGCTAGCAGCACTTCCTGTGCTGCTTACGGGTATTTTTCATTACATAAACTGAGAGGCTGTAAAACTCATTATATACTATCTGTCACATACTACATCCCGAACCTTCAATGGTTGTTAAAATAGAATAGTTACAACTTACAATAGTTAGGCGTAGGTATGCCTAACTTTATTAAAGTGGTATGAAACCTATCCGAAGTGACTTGCAAAGAAGCGAATTTCAAGTTTTGAGCTCGCATGCAAGGCACGCAGGATAGGTTTCATACCTTTTTATTCATCGTCATCTATAAATTCTTCCCAAGCTGCATAAAGAACTTCGAGTTCTTTTTCAGTTTTTGCAATTTGCTTATTTACATCCTCACATCTACTAGGGTTTGAATAGACAGCTTCAAGGCAAAGGTCATTCTGAAAATTTTCTAATTCTTGTTCTATAGATGAGATGCTATCTTCTATAGATTTAAGATCTGTCTTCTTTTGTTTTTCTAATTTTTCAACCTCTCTCTTTTTCTTTTTATTGGAATTAATTTGAGTTTTTGAAAGGCCTACATATTCTTCTTCTACTTGAAACCTTTGAGGGTTCTTCTTTTTTTCTATATAATAATTATAATTTCCTAAATATTCGTTTAGTCCATCTTGATTTAATTCAATTATTTTAGTAATTACCTTATTTAGAAAATATCTATCATGAGATATCACAATAACGGTACCATCATAACTTAGTATTGAATCCTCTAAAGCCTCGCGAGACATAATATCTAAATGATTTGTTGGTTCATCTAATAGTAAGAAATTTGATTTAGATAGCATGATTTTCAGAAGATTAATCCTACATCGCTCACCACCACTGAGGGAAGATATACTTTTAAACACATCTTCTCCTAGAAATAAAAATGCGGCAAGGGAAGTTCGAAGCTCAGTAGTAGTAAGCTTAGGGAAATCATCCCAAACCTCATCTATTATAGTCTTTTCTTCATTTAAATTTGATTGCTCTTGGTCATAATATCCTATGAAAATACTTTTACCTAATATTTTTATGCCGGTATCACTTTCAAGGTTATCCATTATAATTCTAAAAAGAGTGGTTTTGCCTCGCCCATTTTCGCCGATAAGAGCAATTTTTTCTGACCTTTTTATATCTAAATCCAAATTTTTGAATAAAAGATTGTCACCAAAACTTTTTGATAAATTTTCTATATGAAGAACGTCATTGCCACTTTTAATTTCTGTTTCAAAGTTAATACTAGTTCCCCTAGGATCTTTATCAGGAGAATCGATGCGATTTATTTTGTTTAAGGATTTTTGTCTACTTTCTGCAGCTCTTACACTCTTTTCTCTATTAAAAGATCTATATTTAGTTATAATATCTTCTTGTCTTTTTATTTCTGATTGCTGTAAATTGTATGCTTTTAATTGAATCGCATAATTTATTTTCTTTAAATCAATAAAACTTGTATAGCTCCCATTATAACAATCTACATGACCGCTTATAAGTTCAAAAGTTTTATTGGTAATAGCATCTAAAAAGAATCTATCATGGGAGATTATAAACATAGTTCCTTTATATGATTTTAAATAGTCTTCTAACCACTCTATAGCTTCTAAATCTAGGTGGTTAGTAGGTTCATCTAGTAGCAGTATATCGGGATTTTTAAGTAGTAATTTGCACAGTGCAACTCTAGTCTTTTGCCCGCCACTTAATATATTTATTGATTTGTTATAATCATCTTCCATAAAGCCAAGGCCTTTTAGAACTCTACTAATGTCAGATTTATATGTGTATCCTCCACGATTATTGTAAAGTTCAGAGGTTAATGTATATTCTTTTATTATTTTATTATGATATTCTTCTCTTGAAGGATCATAAGGTTCTTTCATTTTTGTTTCAAAATCTTTAAGGGCTTTTTCTAAGGTAATGAGACCTTCGAATACCAAAAGCGTTTCTTCGTATATGGTGTTATTTGAATCAAGTGATAAATCTTGAGATAGATAACCAACTTTTTTATTTTTATCTATAAATAGCTCTCCATTATCATAATCTAGTTGTGATGTGAGTATTTTAAAAAGTGTGGATTTACCTGCTCCATTAGCTCCAATAAAACCTACTTTTTCACCTTCATTTATACTAAAAGTTATCCTATTTAAAATAACATCTATACCATAACTTTTGTGAATATCTTTGCAACTTAGAACTATCATTAGTTTCCCCTTTCGTGCATTGTAGTTTCAAATTTATAAAAACAGCATAATATTGAATGATTAAAATGAGTTACTATATTATTGTACTATTTATATCGGCTTTTTTGTAGTAAAACACAAATATAAATAGTATTTATTTGATTCTCACAAGTATAAAACTACGATGAAATGTTGAGAATATAATAATAAGTGTTAAATTTGCAATAAAAAAGTAGTGTTAACTTATAATAGTGTGGTAAGATATACTATATGTGTTTTATGATATTGACGGAGGGGTGTAAACTGTGGAAAGAAAAAAGAATATATCGATGGCAGTAATTAGAAGATTACCTAAATATCATAGATATTTAAGAGAACTTTTAAAAAATGATGTAGATAGGATTTCCTCAAAAGAACTAGGAGAGAAAATTGGATTTACAGCATCACAAATTAGACAGGACCTGAACTGCTTCGGGGATTTTGGGCAACAAGGGTATGGGTATAATGTTAAAGAATTGTTAAATGAAATCAGCGGAATATTAGGTCTATCAAGAGAGTATAAGATGGTAATAATAGGTGCTGGTAATATTGGCCAAGCGATTGCTAATTATACTAATTTTGAAAAGTTAGCTTTTAACTTAGAGGGAATTTTTGATATTAATCCAAAGCTTATAGGACTCAGAATCAGAGATGTTGAAGTAATAGATATCGATGAATTAGCGAGTTTTCTTAAAAAGACACCAATAGATATTGGTGTAATTTGTGTATCGAGAAATAGTGCGCAATCAGTTGCTGACCTTATGGTAGAGAATGGGGTTAAAGGTATATGGAATTTTGCACCTGTGGATTTACAAGTCCCTGAGCAAATGATTGTGGAAAATGTTCATTTAAGTGAGAGTTTGCTTACTCTTAGCTGTTTAATGAATGACAGGACATATCCACAAAATTAATCTGGATTTTTTAGTTTAAATCAAAAGAATTTATCTAGTAAAAGGAAAAGATGATTTACCTTGAAATAACTAATATAGTGATATATAATGTAATTGAAGTTAACAGCTTCAATTATTTTTAAGTCTATTTGTTATATTATTAACAAATAGTTAATAAATCTTAGGATGTGAAATATTTTGAAATACAAAAATATTCTACTTCAAAAAGAAGATAAAGTTGTTATGGTTACAATTAGTAGGCCAAAGGCACTGAATGCATTAAACATTGAAACATTAAAAGAGTTAGAGATTGTGATAGACGAAATTGCTAAAGATGACGAGATATACGCTGTGATTTTAACAGGGGACGGAAGAGCCTTCGTGGCTGGGGCTGATGTAACTGAATTAAAAGATTTTGATGGGATGGCAGCCAGGAAATTTAGTCATTTGGGGAGTAAAATTTTCAGAAAGCTAGAAACACTAGAAAAACCTGTAATAGCTGCTGTAAACGGTTTTGCATTGGGCGGAGGATGTGAGCTTTCTATGTCTTGTGATATTAGAATTGCCTCGTCAAAAGCTAAATTTGCTCAACCTGAGGTGACACTTGGAGTAATGCCTGGTTTTGGAGGTACTCAAAGATTAGGTAGACTTGTAGGCACAGGTATGGCTAAACAATTAATATTTACTGGTGATATGATTGATGCAGAAGAAGCTTTAAGAATAGGACTTGTAAATAAAATAGTAGAACCTGAAAAATTAATTGAAGAAGTAAAGTTATTAGCTAAAAGAATTGCTGACAATGCACCTATAGCTGTTAAGTTATGTAAGATGGCTATAAATAGAGGTATGCAGATGGATATAGATACAGCCTTAAATTGTGAATCTGAAGTTTTTGGAGAGTGTTTCTCTACTGAGGATCAAAAAAATGGAATGACAGCATTCATAGAGAAAACAGAAAGATGCTTTAAAAACAAGTAATAATAATTACTTTGTTTAAAAAACAGACAAGTCCCAATTAATAATTGCTACTTGTCATAGATAATAGTGAGGAGGAAGATTAATGAATTTTGCATTGACAAAAGAACAAGAATTTGTAAAACAAATGGTAAGAGAATTCGCAATAAACGAAGTTGAACCACTAGCCGCTGAAATAGACATATCAGAAAGATTTCCTAGAGAAACTGTAGAGAAAATGGCTAGATACAATATGATGGGTATACCAATTGCAACTAAATACGGTGGAGCAGGTGGAGACATTCTATCCTATGCTATAGCTGTTGAGGAATTATCAAAAGCATGTGCAACTACAGGAGTTATACTTTCAGCACATACTTCACTATGTATAGGACCTCTAGATATGTTTGGAACAGAAGATCAAAAGATGAAATATTTAGTTCCACTTGCAAAAGGTGAAAAATTAGGTGCCTTTGGATTAACTGAACCTAATGCAGGAACAGATGCGTCTGAGCAACAAACTACGGCTATTTTAGAAGGAGATAATTACATATTAAATGGTTCTAAGATATTCATTACTAATGGTGGAGAGGCTGACACATATATAGTCGCTGCTATGACTGATAAGAGCAAAGGAACAAGAGGCATCTCAGCTTTCATAGTTGAAAAAGATTTTGAAGGATTTTCAATAGGTAAACATGAGGATAAATTAGGAATAAGAGCGTCAGCAACTACTGAACTTGTATTTACTAACTGCATAGTTCCAAAAGAGAACTTACTTGGAAAAGAAGGTAAAGGCTTTGGTATAGCAATGAAAACTCTTGATGGAGGAAGAATTGGTATAGCAGCTCAAGCTCTAGGAATTGCAGAAGGAGCTTTAGAAGTTGCAGCTAAATATATGAAAGAAAGAAAGCAATTTGGGAAACCACTTTCAGCATTTCAAGGGTTACAATGGATGATGGCAGAACTTGATGTTAAAGTAGAAGCGTCTAAGATGTTAGTTTATAAGGCAGCATGGAATAAGGACAATGGTCTACCATATAGCGTAGAAGCTGCTAGAGCAAAATTATTTGCTTCAGAAACAGCTATGGAAGTTACAACTAAGGCAGTTCAAATCTTCGGTGGATATGGATATACGAAAGATTACCCAATAGAAAGAATGATGAGAGATGCTAAGATAACTGAAATTTATGAAGGAACTTCACAAGTTCAAAAGATGGTTATTGCTGCAAACTTACTAAAGTAGGAGGGGTTAAGGAATGAATATAGTTGTATGTATAAAACAAGTTCCAGATACAAATGAAGTTAAAATAGATCAAGTAACAGGGACACTTATAAGAGAAGGAGTTCCATCAATTATAAATCCAGATGATAAAAATGCTTTGGAAGAAGCACTAAGACTCAAAGATAACCACGGTGCGCATGTTACAGTAATAACCATGGGACCTCCACAAGCAGAAAAAGCTTTAAGAGAAGCACTAGCTATGGGGGCTGATGAAGCAATCCTAGTATCTGACAGAGCTTTTGCAGGATCGGATACATTAGCTACATCTCATACACTAGTAGCAACCATAAAAAAAATAGGTTACGATGTAATTTTTGCAGGAAGACAAGCTATAGATGGAGATACAGCACAAGTTGGGCCTGAAATGGCAGAACTCTTAGATATTCCACAAATAACATACGTTGAAAATGTTGATATAATTAAAGGTGGACTCAAAGTTAGAAGAGCTTGGGAAGATGGATATGAAGATATGGAAGTTAATACTCCAGTTCTATTAACAGCTATAAAAGAATTAAATGAGCCAAGATACATGAATATAAAAAATATTTTTGAAATGTATCAAAATAAAGAAGTTAAAGTTTGGAATGCAGAGTATATTGGAGCCGCTAAAGAGGTTCTTGGATTAAAAGGTTCTCCAACAAAGGTTAAAAAGTCTATGACTAAAGAACCTAAAGGAAATGGAGAATTAGTACAATTGCCACCTAAAGAAGCTGCGCAGTTTGTGGTTTCAAAACTAAAAGAAAAGCACTTTATTTAAGATTAGGAGGGATTAAGCAATGAATTTAGAAGATTACAAAGGAGTATGGGTCTTTGCTGAGCAAAGAGACGGAGAACTTCAAAAAATAGCATTACAGCTTTTAGGCGAGGGAAGAAGAATAGCAGATAAACTAGGAGAACAATTAACAGCAGTGCTTCTTGGTGACAAAACAGACCATATGGCTTCAGAACTAGCAGCGTACGGTGCTGATAAAGTAATAGTTGCTGAGCATCCATTATTAAAACATTTTACAACTGATGCATATACAAAAGTTATATGTGAACTTGCAAACGAGAGAAAACCAGAAGTAATATTCGTAGGTGCTACTTACCTAGGAAGGGATTTAGGTCCTAGAATATCAGCAAGACTTGCAACAGGACTTGTTGCTGATTGTACTTCATTAGATGTAGATGCGGAAAACAACAACAATTTACTAATGACAAGACCAGCATTTGGAGGAAATATAATGGCTACAATAGTTTGTGGAGATCATAGACCACAAATGGCGACTGTAAGACCTGGAGTTTTCGAAAAATTAACTAGAGATACAAATAGAAGTTGCAATATTGAAAAAGTTACTGTGAACCTAACAGAAGGCGATATCAGAACTAAAAGTTTAGAAGTTGTAAAAGTTGCTGAAGTTTTAGCTGATATAGCAGATGCTAACATAATAGTATCTGGTGGTCGTGGAGTTGGAGCTAAAGAAAACTTTGCAGTACTTGAGGAGCTTGCAACTACCCTTGGTGGAGTTGTCGGAGGATCAAGAGCCGCAGTTGAAAATGGCTGGGTAGACAAATCACTTCAAGTAGGTCAAACAGGAAAAACAGTTAGACCCAATGTATATATAGCATGCGGTATTTCTGGGGCAATTCAGCATTTAGCTGGGATGCAAGAATCTGATTATATAATAGCTATAAACAAAGATGCGTCGGCACCTATAATGAAAGTTGCAGACCTTGCAATAGCTGGAGATTATTCAAAAGTTATTCCAGAACTTATAGCTCAGGTTATTGCATTAAAAAATATATAATTTTTAAAAAATATTTTAATTGAATTGAACTTACTCTAGTGCTAAAATTTAGCAATAGAGTAAGTTTTTTTTATTACATTATATCTATAATAAAATAAAATTTAAGGGGCGGGTTATTGTGGAAAAAATATTTGTACTTGGAGCTGGAACTATGGGAGCGGGTATCGCACAAACATTTGCATCTAAGGGATACGAAGTAGTATTAAGAGACATTAAAGATGAATTCGTAGATAAAGGACTTGCTGGAATCAAAAGAAATCTAGAAAGATTAGTTGGCAAGGGGAAAATTACAGAAGAACATATGGAAGAGGTACTTTCAAGAATTACAGGAACTATTGATATGAAATTAGCAGAAGATTGTGACTTAGCAGTTGAAGCTGCTGTCGAAAATATGGAAATTAAGAAACTAATTTTTAAAGAGCTAGATGCTATTTGTAAACCAGAAACTATTTTAGCATCAAATACATCTTCACTTTCCATAACGGAAGTAGGCGCTGCTACCAATAGACCAGGAAAGGTGATAGGGATGCATTTTTTCAATCCAGCCCCAGTGATGAAGCTTGTAGAAATAATTAAAGGAATGGCTACTTCACAGGAAACTTTTGATAAAGTCAAAGAAATTTCAGTTGCTATGGGTAAGGAGCCTGTAGAAGTTGAAGAGGCTCCAGGTTTCGTAGTAAATAGAATATTAGTACCAATGATAAATGAAGCAGTGGGAATACTTGCTGAAGGCATTGCATCGAAAGAGGATATTGATAAAGCAATGATGCTAGGAGCTAATCAACCTATGGGACCACTAGCGCTCGGAGACCTCATAGGTCTAGATGTATGTCTTGCTATAATGGATGTTCTATACAAAGAAACTGGGGACTCTAAGTACAGGGCTCATAGTCTTTTAAGAAAATATGTTAGAGGTGGCTTCTTAGGAAGAAAAACTAAAAGGGGATTCTTTACTTATTAAAAAAATACATTCATTTGGCCTATAAATGTAGAAAGCATTATAACTTATAAAGAGTTATAATGCTTTCTATGTTCTCCCTTTGAATTTAATTATAGAATAATGAATTTTAAAGCAGTAGATACTATCTCTTTGTGGTAAAATGATAGTATGATAATAGTTATGCATATTACAACAATTAAACGTTTAGTGTATTTAATATAAACAGACAAAAATATAGAAGCACATGGAGGGGAAAAAATGTATAAAATAATAGAAAAAAGAGCTTTAGCACCTCAAATATTTTTAATGGACATTGAGGCGCCAAGAGTAGCTAAATCAGCGAAACCAGGTCAATTTGTAATTGTAAAAATGGACGAAAAAGGTGAAAGAATACCCTTGACAATCTGTGATTATGATGTCAAAAGAGGAACGGTTACTATAGTAGTTCAAACAATAGGTTGTTCAACAAAAGAAATGGAGAACTACGAAGTTAACGACTCATTTTTAGATTTTGTAGGACCACTAGGGCAAGCATCGGAATTAATGAGTGAAAGCATTGAAGAGCTAAAAGATAAGAAAATTATTTTTATAGCTGGCGGACTTGGAACAGCCCCTGTATATCCTCAAGTTAAATGGTTAAGTGAGCAAGGGGTTAAGGCAGATGTAATAATAGGCGCAAAGGCTAAAGAGTACATAATTTTAGAAGATGAAATGAAGAGCGTAGCAGGGACAGTTTATCCATGCACTGATGATGGTTCTTATGGATATAAGGGACTTGTTACAAATAAATTAAAAGAACTAGTTCAAATTGAAGACAAAAAATACGATTTAGTAATTGCTATTGGACCAATGATAATGATGAAATTTGTCTGTAAATTAACTGAAGAACTTGGGATAACAACTATAGTGAGTATGAATCCTGTTATGGTAGATGGCACAGGAATGTGTGGAGCATGTAGAATTACTGTAGATGGTGAAACTAAATTTGC
>JANZQE010000255.1:0-2701 GCA_038040705.1 Clostridium sp.
TATTTCATAGGCCTGGAGAAATACAACCAGGAATTAAAGAATATAACGGTACTAAAAAAAGAGCCTAACATCTTAATATCTGACCCCAAGGATATCCTGCAAAATCTGTATAATTTCTACTCTAACATGTATGAGAATAAATATGTTGATGAAGACAATTTTAAGAAATTTCAACCTGCTAACATACTTAAAGAAAACAGGGCTGCAGATTTAGAAATGGGTATAACATTGCATGAATGTAAGGAAGCCCTAGATGGCCTACCTAGTAACAAAACACCAGGAACAGATGGCCTACCTGCAGAATTTTATCGACACTTTTGGTCAATTTTAAATGTACATCTATACAATGCTATATTATGTTTTGTTGAATTAGGAGAACTCTCCATAGAGCAGAAAAGGGGAATCCTAACTCTAATACCAAAGGCCGGTAAGGACCTACAGTACATCAAAAACTGGAGACCTATATCTATCCTGAACGTAGATTACAAAATTATAGCAAAAATCCTAGCGAATAGGCTCAAGCCTATCCTACCAGAGCTGATAAACAGTGATCAACTAGCCTACGTTCAGGATAGAGTAATAGGCGAAAACCTCTGAATAGTAAAGGATATCATGGACTATGCTAAGCTATATAAGTTAGATGGAATCCTCATGTTGATAGACTTTGAAAAAGCTTTTGACAGCCTAGATAGAAATTTTCTTGATTATGCATTAACACAATATGGTTTTGGAGAAAAATTTAAAAACCTTGTAAAATTGTTATATAATGATATAAGTGGTACTGTATTAAATAATGGTTTGACTACTGATAGTTTTAGTCTTTTAAGGGGAATAAGACAAGGATGCCCAGTATCAGCATACTTCTTTATACTGTGCGCAGAACTGCTAGCAGATGCCATAAGACAAGACACAGATATCAAAGGACTGAGCATTAATCAATTCACGTATAAAATCCTTCAATATGCAGATGATGCAATAATCATTGCAAAGGACCGAAATGAGGTCAACAAAATCCTTTACATCCTAAAAACCTTTGGTGAATGCTCAGGCCTTAAAATCAACCTAGATAAATGTGAACTTTATAATCTTGCTGGCACTACTGGTGATGAAGCATCATATAAAAAAATAAAATGGTGTACAGAAGGCTTTAAGTACCTTGGTATCTGGTTTAACAAAGAAGAGAGTATAATGGAATATAAGAACTTCCGACACCGTCTAGATAATATTATTAACCAATTTAAGATATGGAGACAAAGAGATCTGTCCTTAAAAGGAAAAATAACCATTATAAGGACACTTGCCTTATCTCAACTACTATATACAGCATCAGTACTAACTATCCCACTTTGGGTTGTTAAGGAGGCAAATACACTATTTTACAAATTCCTTTGGGGTAATAAGCCTGACAAAATCAGACGTGATATAATCACAAGAGAAATATCAGCAGGTGGCCTGAAAATGGTAAATTTAGAATCTATGATATATGCCCAGAAAATAACGTGGGCTAAAAAATTATTTAAAGAATCCACTAGAAAATGGGCTAATATAGCAACATCTCACTTTAAGGCCGTTAACCTCCAGGATTTTATGCTTAGTAACTATATAGAACAATATTTGCCTCCTACACTTCCTAGCTTCTATAGACAATGCTTAATAGCATTATTGGAACTAAAATCATGTGAAGCTCCAACAACTGCATGTGAAGCATTAATTCAACCAATATGGTTTAATCAAAATGTACAAGTGGGAAATCAAATGACTTTCTTTCCAGACTGGTATGTATGTGGAGTTAAGTTAATTAAGGATATTGTAAATATAAATGGTAAATTCATGACACCAAGTGATATCCACAAATGTTTTGGTATAAGAATTCCGAATTATTTGGAATACTATGGTTTATTAATTAAATGCAATTCCAAGAAAATGGAAAAAATTAATATCTGAAAGAGGTACAAATAAGAGTACTCTATCTTATGATGAAGGAACTCTATATGTTAACTTAAGTAACAACAAAAGAGATATATTATACTCTTATAACAAGGATTTTTATTGGAGTCTTATACAAAAAAATGCAAAGCCAGCAGTCCCTGCAGAAACAGCGTGGAAACATGCATTTGGCATTGAACCTGAAAAATTAAAATCATATTATAAATTACCATTTGAAAATATAAGACATACCAAAATTCAATGCATGCAATATAAAATTATACATAACATATATGCATGTAATCTCAAATTATCACACTGGAAAATAAAACCCAGTGGTGTTTGTAAATATTGTAATGAAATAGATAATATCTCCCATCACTTTTACTTCTGCAGGGATATGCAAATTTGTTGGCATAGCTTCATTAACTGGTGGTATTATATATGTAAGAAATGTATACCAAATAAACAACTAACAGAACTCCAGATTATTTTGGGTATTACTGAAAAGATCTGTCATAAACCTCAACTTAATTACCTAATACTCCTTGCAAAATGGTACATTTTCAGAACCAAATATCTAGATCAACGGTGTTTCTTTGTTGACTATCTCACAGACGTCATAAATAATTTAGATATTGAAAGACTAATCTACAATAGAAACAATGTACTAATAAAATATATAGAAATGTGGCAAGATATCTATAATGTTTTATAAACACTAAGAGTAACCCAAAAATAAGTATACTTATTTTTGGGTTACTCTTAGTGTTTA
>JANZQE010000256.1:0-3051 GCA_038040705.1 Clostridium sp.
AACAGACATGAGAATCGTTTTACAGATGATTGGACTAAAACATTTGACATACGTATTGGTAAAGTGGTAAACATGCCACAGGAAGATTGTAACTGGTCAACACAAGATTGTGCTGCAGCTGGTTTACACTTTACTTCTGACCAGATACATTATGTAGGATGTGGTGATCAATCTGTTCTTGTTCTTATCAACCCTATGAAAGTGGTTGGTATTGGTACACACAAAGGTAGATGTTTTGAGTATTTACCAATTATGACTGTACCTAGAGAAGAAGCAACAAGTATTCTACATGATAATCAGTTTGATACTCTTCAGTTAGATGAGGTGTATGCTGTACGTGAACTTGATTATTTACAAACCAAAGTTAAAGAAGGCTTTGCTAAAGAATCTAACAAGTATGAGTTCAGTTTACCAAACATATCTTCTGTAGATGTCCGTAACATCATTGGAAGTCTTGAAGAGATGAAAGCTGAAATTACTGCTAGAGTTCGTATGGTAGATTAATAAATTAGGGGATAGCATTTATTTAAATTATATTTGTTATCCCCTTTAATTTTAAAATTATGACAAAAAAACCAATAAAACCAAGAGTTCCTAGAACTAGGAATGCAGGAACAATGACAGAATCAATGTTCTGGTCAATGATTAGAAGTGCACTGAGACAGAAAAGCAGATGGTGGAAACCAATTGCTGAGTGTAAGAAATTAGCAAGAAGAGTATATAAAGGTAAGAATAAAAGACAGAAGTGGGAACATCAATGTAACAAATGTAAAGAATGGTTTAAGTCAGACCAAGTTAACGTTGATCATATAGAGCCTGCAGGTAGCTTAAATTGCTCAAACGATCTCCCAGCCTTTGTAGATACTCTATTTTGTGAACAGGAAAACTTACAAGTGCTTTGTAAAACTTGCCATGATCAAAAAACACAATTAGAAAAACAGTTAAAGCAATTTAAAAATAAGAAAACATGAGACAGATAACAGAAGATGCATATTCTGCATTTAAATTAAGGGAAAGATTTAAGTCATCAAACACTGAAGTTAGGATTAGTGGTGATGGAGTTTATTTATTATTACATGATAATGAAATAGCTAAGCAAACAAAGAATGGTTTATTTTTATCTCACGCTGGGTGGCCTACTAATACAACAAGAGAAAGGCTTTCTCCTTTTGTAAATAAAATAAGAAAATGTGAAGGGGACATTATAATAGAAGAAAAAGTTAAACTAACTAATAATTGGACACATTATGATCACAGGCGTTAAAACAACAGACATACAGGAAGTTGATATAGTTGTAAAAGAAGTTAAGAACTGTCCTCTTAAGTATGATAGCACGGAGAGAGTGCTAATAATAGACGCTGATAGTATTATGTATTTTGCTACACATTTTCCTGAAGACTCTCTGATGGAGTTTCCAACAGAAGAAGATAGAATAGAAGAAGCTAAGTATAGAACTAGAAGTAAACTAGAAGAGATCCATAACAATATAGAGGAGTTTTACAATGTGCAAGAAACTTTTATGTTTATAGGTGGTCGTGGTAATTTTAGATACAAGCTTTATCCTGATTATAAATCTAATAGAAAAGAGAAGAATCCTTTAATTCCAATTATTGCAGAATACATGCTAAGTGATCTTAACGCTATACCTTCTGAAGGAGCAGAGGCTGATGATTATGTGTATAATGCTGTGCAGTTGAGCGAAGGTAATTGTATTGTAGCAGCTATAGACAAAGATGTATTTTATAATTGTCCTGATATACCTTTCTATAACTATAGAAGCTATAGAGACACACTAGGAGAATTCAAGTCTATTAATAAGCTAGAAAGTAGATTAGCTATAGCTTCTCAAGTGGTAATAGGTGATAGCGGTGATGGTATACCTGGAGCTTATAAAGTAGGTAAGGTTTGGTGTAAAAATAATATGCATCTTGGTATGACAGATTATCAATTTATAAAAGCAATACTAAAAGGTTACCTAAAAGCAAATGGAGGAAACTTTGAAGAAGCTAAAAGACAAATGAGACTTTATTACAGTGTATTAAAGTTATACACATCAGAAGAATTAATAAACTTAAACAATGGTTACAGAAAAAACAATAACTAGCATATTTATACTACCCACCTTACATTTTCCTAAAGAAAGCTTAAAAAGTAATGGTTTTATAAATGCTTATTCTAAAGATTTACAGTCTGATTTTCAATATGAAGACTGTATTTATCTTTTATTATTACCTGAAGACTTGCCAAAGTTCAGAGAGTTTCTAGACAATGAATATGAACGTACAGATCAAATAGTTGAAGATTATGACTATGATGGTGGGTATGTTGTATTAGTATACAAGCTAGATCTTAAATGGAAAGATGATTTTAATCTTGTAAAACAAGGTAAATATTCTAAGACATCTAAGGATTATCAAAACGAATTCTCAAAGATTATCAAAATAAGAAAGAAAGGACTACACAGAGATGAGATATCTTTACAGTATAGAGTCTTTAATAAAACAGATGACATGGTAGATTACTGGGAGAAGAAACTAGGTATCCGTTGGAGCAGCAACTTAGAGGTCTGGACTGGGTATGATGAAGAAAAAGAAATACTTAATATTAACAATTTAAAAACACTAGTAAAATGAATACAGAAAAATTAATACAACAAAGCCCTTTAACAAAAGTTAAATTAAAGGAATGGTTTCTAAGTAAGCTTATAGCTTCAGCAGAACAGTTTAAAGAAGACGATTCTTTTAAAGAGTTTATGATCACATCTGGAATTACAGATGATCAGATAACATCAGTATTTGAAGAGGGTGGAAGATCTGCCTTAGACATGTTTGATGAGCACGATGTGTTTATTAATATAAGATATAACTTTAAAACAAAGAACTTTTCTTATTACATAAATGATCACACAGAAAGTAGTAGTTTTAAAACAAGAAGAGATGCAGAAAAACAAGCATTTACTCAAGCTGTTGAGCTCTTAGAATCAAAATTAACTCCAGAAGAAGAAGAAAATGAGAACAAAGAGAATTAAAGAGCTTGTAGAAGATCACTTT
>JANZQE010000257.1:0-3665 GCA_038040705.1 Clostridium sp.
ATTTATAAAGAGGTCCCTGAAATTGCAGGATCTCATCATGAGAAGCTGGACGGTACTGGTTATCCTAATGGTTTGTTAGGAGAACAGATACATTTTGGTGCTAAGATCATTGCAGTTGCTGATGTATTTGAAGCTTTAACCTCGAAAAGACATTATCGTGAACCGATGTTGATAAATGAAGCATTTGAACATTTAGTAGAAAGAATAGGAAATCAATTTGATGAGCAGTGTGTTGGGGCTTTTATAAATTATTATAATAAAAATTTAACAGAAATACCGTATTTACCTAAAGGCGAATTCAATTTTAAATTATAATGGTTTCTTGCCTCTACACATAATAATAGGAGTATAAGTAAAACGCCTAGGGTTTCTAAACGATTCTTCCGCCTCTTTAATAAATTCCTTATATCCGCCCGGGTAATCATTAAATTTAAAGTTAATTTTATGTGGTGCAATTTCTACTTTCTTTAAAAAATTGTATTCATCATTTTTATTTAATATTCCGTAAATATTATGATGAGCCGATATATCTACAAGTATATTTTCAAAATTAAGATCATATAAGAAAGAGTATAGTTTTCTTCCAATATAAGGGTCAAAATTTGCTTTAGTTTGTAATCCACTCATTATGTCATTGACTGTATTATTTAAACGTTCAGGTATTCCATAATTTGATAAACAATTATGATCCAAGTCAATTAAGCACAAAACCCCACCTGGTTTAATAATGGGGAGTAAATTTTTTACTATTTCAAAACTATTCAATAGATAATATTCTAAAACAAAACGTACCCAGACAAGATCAAATAATCCTAAGCTCTCAAGAGGGTTACGAATATCGTCTACAACATATTCTATTCCCTCTACATTGTAATGCTCTCTGGCATATTTTATTCTTGGTTCTGATAAGTCTACTCCAACTGTTTTACCATTGGGCTGCGAAAGAGCATGTAGGGTGCTTGTTGTAATTCCAGGTCCACAACCTATATCAGCAATCCTCATTCCAGGTTTGACTCCGGCCCATTTAGCCTGACGCTTAACAACAGCAACATCAGTTTTTAATTCTAGTCGAAAAGCTTCGTCCTCGCTTTCCATCAAATATTTATTTATTGTCATGATGTAGGTGTTTGTTAGGATTTCAGGTGTGAACATTAATGATATTAAAGTGGAATTCTGTTGCTTTACTAAGATATATGAAACATTAGAAAGTATATACCTATAACTTATTGTATTCAATCAGTAGCATTTTAATATTTTACGTTATACGATGAATGCCTCCGGAAAGAGGATGTTCGTATGAATTAACTTTTTTCCTATAATATAGCTGGTAATATAGGCTCCTTAAAAAAGCATCTACGGGTTGGCTTGTTATTGGAACATTATAAAAGAGTCTCTTTGCGATATTTTTTAGCGAGAAAAATTCCTGGGAGGCCTTCCAATATCCGTTATAAAGTTCTTCTGGTGTGAAGTTTTTTGGTTTAAAAACGACATCACAAACATGATACCTGTTCCAATCCCTAGAAAGTATTCTATTTTCTTTATCCATTTCTTCAAATAATTCTGTCCCTGGTAGAGGGGTTAAAATCCAGAAATATGCATTTCCAATTTTATTTTTCATAAGAAATTCAATTGTATTAATAAATTCTTCTTCAGTGTCATTATCAAGTCCGAAAATTATACTAACAAAAGGTTTTATTCCTGCTTTACGAAGTCGGGCAAATAATTCTTCATATTGTTCTACTTTGTTAAACCCTTTACTCACTGATTTTAGAGAGTTTTTATTTATTGACTCAACGCCCAAAAATAATGAAGTGCATCCAGATTCTGCGGCCAGGTCAATAAGTTCAGGTGTTCTAAGTACTGTTGTGCTGATTTGTGAAAACCAATTAATGTTTTTTTTCTTTACAGCTTTAAATAATTCGCGACTATAATCGTTATTACATGCAATATTATCATCTACGAAGAAATAATGACTAGTATTTATATGTTCTATTTCTTTGATAACATTTGCAATAGGTTTAAATCTGTAAGTTTTTCCAAAAAATTTGCTTACTGAACAAAACTTACAATTAAAAACACAGCCTCGTGTTGTAAAAAGAGGCATTTTGGGTAGTTTATGGTTGTAAGGCTTATGATAAATTTTTAAGTTTATATTATCCCATCGAGGTAGAATTAGTTTTTGGAGATCAGGACGAGATGAAGACTGATAAAAATCTTTTAAGGAGTTTTTCTCTGAATCATCTAGAATTTCCTCCCATAAATTATCTGCTTCTCCAATGACAACAGAATCTGCATGTTGTTTAGCTTCCGCAGGTAAAGCTGTTGCATGAATACCTCCAATAATTACTTTAACACCTAAGTCACGGAAGCGATCAGCAATTTGATATGCTCGACCGATTTGTGCAGTCATCGCTGTTATGGCAACAAGATCATAATCTGAAGAGAAGTCGATATTTTCCACAATATCATTTATTACTCGAACATCATGATGTCTTGGGGTAAGCCCATTCAATATGGCTAGAGCCAATGGTGGGAGAAATGCTTTTTTGTACTTAATAGGTGTTTGTTCCCTGTCAAGCCTAGTTGGATATATAAAGAGAATTTTCAAAAATGGGCCTCCTGGTATAAGAGAAAAATATTTAAATTTGAAATATTGATGAAATTAACCGGGCATAGTAGATAAATAATTTGAAGCAATTTGTCTAACAAAAACATTTTGAGTTTATTAAATATTAAATACTAATAACAGTGATGAATTATTATGAATCAAATTAAAACTGACATTCATGATGACCAACCATTATATAATATACGGATATTAAAAACCCATATCGATTATTTGCAAAAAAATTATTCCAATATCGATATAGACAATATCTTGGATTATGCAGGAGTTTCAAAGCTGCAATTAAATGATTCCGGTTATTGGTATACACAACGACAAGCTAATCGCTTTTACGAGATTTTAGTAAAACAAACAGGTAATAAAGATATTTCGAGAGATACAGGCCGTCATTTAATGGACTCTCAAAATATTATAGCTCAATATATTTTGGGGTTTAAAAATCCAACATCTGTAGCTTTACATATAGCAGCAATTTACTCCAAATTGAGCTTGGCGGCTACAGTATGGGTAAAAAAAGTAAGCAATAATAAGTTTGAGTTTCTTGTAAAGCCAAGCCTGGGAGTAAAAGAGCAGCTATTTCAATGTAGGAACAGAATCGGGAGTTTTGAAGGAATATATAAATTTATTACTGGTGAGTATCCAAGAGTTGATCATCCGGAGTGTATCCATAAAGGAGGAGAGTATTGTAAATACATTGTTTCTTGGGATAAGACTGGCAAAATATTTAAGTGGTTGCGTATCCGTAATCATTCAATTCTTGTTGGGCTTGTATTTTCCCTTTTATCGTATTTTCTTTTGCCTTTGAATTCTTTCGTTTTGGTTGCTTTATTTTCGATCTCGGTTCCATTGGCCCTTTCTTTCAAGGTGCAAACACTGGAAAAAGATAAATTAACTAATAATATTGAGGAACTTGGAAAAACAGCTGAAGAATATTGGGGGGAATTAAATGTTCGTTATAATGTTACTAAATTAGTTCAGGAAGTTGGTGAAATAACCTCAGTCATTCAAAATGAAAAGGAAATTGCCTCGGCTGTTTCTA
>JANZQE010000258.1:0-4516 GCA_038040705.1 Clostridium sp.
AAATAAAGCACTTAGGCTAAGTGAGTATGCTGCTATTATTCAGTTAGATATATGCACTACACTGTTTCAGAGCATAAGGATGTTAAAAGAATTTGATGTTAATAATAAGGGGAATATTTACCCTATCCCTATGAATAGTAACTATGCTGAAGCTATAGTAGCTTTACAAAAGCTATTAAATTTAAAAGAAATGAGCTATATATACCAATTATATGGAATTATAGAAAAGTTAAATAATGGTACAAAAGGATATCATTACGACGAAAAAAACTTTACTTTGATTAAAAATGATTATGAGATGTTTATTAAAAAGATTTTTGGAAACAATTATTTGGATGCTTTAGAATTTGATCTAGATAGTGTAACCTATGAAAATTTATATCATAACGATATTATAAAACAAGGATACAAAAATGTACTAATCAAGTTAGATAATATATGTAATTATTAATTTAGTATAAAGGTATATGACAATATTATGTTGATTTTTTGAGCTAAGTACG
Source organism: Clostridium sp. (assembly GCA_038040705.1). Lineage (GTDB taxonomy): Bacteria > Bacillota > Clostridia > Clostridiales > Clostridiaceae > Clostridium_AD. Next base: position 504 of record JANZQE010000258.1, read on the forward strand.
GTAAAATGACTAGTAGAGAAAGCAAGGAGGAAACATTTATGTCAACTAATAATATTGAAATAATGAAAAAAATTATCGAAGAGAAGAATAAGAAAAGTTCTGAGCAGGGTTCTGTTTCAAGACCAGATAAAGTAATTGGAAAGAAAATGAAAGCAGCAAGGAGCACAAAGAAAACAGGCGGTTTATTTGATAGATAGAATTATATGAGTAGTTATAACTTTAATGCGAAAAATAAATTATAAAGGACTTTAGACTTGGTCTAAAGTCTTTTTTACTTATAATAATAAAAAAGCAAACCAATATTAGGTATGTTATTTTATTTGAGTATAAAAGAGGGGTGAGTTAATGGGAAATATAGCAGGAGAAGGTTGTGAAATATTAGTACCACTGAATGAAAGAAAATCAATAGCTGAAATAGAACGTAGTCTTATTACATACTACAGAAAACCTATTTGGTCAAAATTTATTAAGGCTATAATGGACTATAAGTTAATTTGCGAAGGTGATAAAATTGCTGTAGCTATTTCGGGAGGTAAGGATAGTCTAATAATGGCTAAATTACTTCAAGAGTTACAACTTCACGGTAAAGTTAATTTTGAACTCGAATACATTGCAATGGATCCTGGTTATCATGCAAATATAAAGGAATTATTAATTGACAATTGTAAACATTTAAATATTCCTGTGAAAATATTTGAATCACGTGTTTTTGATATAATTGATAATATAGCAAAGGATTATCCTTGTTACATGTGTGCGAAAATGCGTCGGGGAGCTTTATATGCGAAGGCAGAAGAGCTAAAATGTAACAAACTTGCACTGGGACACCATTTTAATGATGTAGTAGAAACCACAATGCTAAATATTCTTTACTCAGGGAATTTTAAGACCATGCTTCCCAAATTAAAATCTAAAAATTTTGATGGGATGGAATTGATCAGGCCACTTTATTATATTGAGGAAGAATATATTGAAGAGTTTACGCGAAACAGTGGTATTTGGCCACTAAACTGCGCCTGCATGGTTGCAGCTAAAAAGATAGGAAACAAACGCAATGAAGTTAAAGATTTAGTCAAAGAGTTAAAGAAGAATTTTAGTGGTGTTGATAAATCTATTTTTAGAGCGGCACAAAATGTTAATATGGATTCTATATTAGGATGGCAAAAGAGCGGAGAGAAACATTTATATCTAGACTTTTACGATAAAGATGAAGATTAATCAATAGCAGTTGAACATTTTTTTGTTCCTCTGCTACTTTTTTATAAATGTTATCTCTGAAGTTTTTGAACATTTTATATAATTTTTTATTTTTTGTGTATATTTTAGAAAAATTTTAGAAATGCTTTAGAAGAAGTTTATAACATTATTGTATAATATATATATTGAGCAAAATTTAGAAGTATATTAATTTTGAAATTTAATTTGAGTTGGGTACTTATAAGGAGGAACAATGATGAAAAAGAAAACAGTAATTTACGGTATAATTGTAATAGGTGTTTTAAGTGGTGTATTTTTAATAAGTGAAAAGAGAAAAAACAGTAAAATCATAACAGTAAAAACTTCTGTAGTTCAGGTAGGTGAACTTAAATCCTATATATCTACCACTGCAACAGTAAAATCAAAAAATAGTAAAGAATATTATGGCCTTCAAGCTAAAATTAAAAAGGTTAATGTGTCAGTAGGAGACAAAGTTAAAATAGGTGACGTATTAATAGGTTATGAAACTCAGGACTTGGCTTCAACAGTTAGCCAAGCACAAATTCAGTATAATAATGCAATACTATCGAAAAAAGATTTGTCTAACCAAAATGCTAGTATTAAAAGCAAAATCTCAGATTTAGATAAAGAAATTACAATTTTAGAAAAAAGTGAAAATCCTACAGATAAAGCAAAGTTAGAAACATCCAAACAGCAAAAGAACAGCTTATCTACGATTTCAACTGAGAAATTAAAACAATCAGATAATGCTATAAAGTCAGCAGAGATAACATTAGCATCGGCAAAGCAAAATGTAGCGAATAATAAAAGCACAATTGTAGCCACCAACGCTGGAGTGGTAACAAAAGTTAACGCAATAGTAGGTTCTGTGGGAAATGGAATGGAAGCTGCTGTAGTAGTTCAAGATTTAGAAGATTTAAAGGCAACGGTATCACTTGGTAAATATGATGCTAATAAGGTTAAAATCGGTCAAAAAGTTAACATTAAAAATGGAGTTAATACTTATAGTGGAACTATTTCATTTATAGATCCTGCAGCCAATAAAGCAGTGGGAGTAACTGGAAGCGAAATAACATTAGGAGTGGAAATAGACATTTTAGATAAAGCTCCTGATTTAAAGATAGATTTTGATGTAGATGTAGATATATTAGTCGAAGAAGTTGCAAAGGCTATTAAAATACCATCAGAGGCGCTAAAGATAGAAAAAGGAAACAAATATTTAGTATATGTTGTTAAAGAAGATGTGGTTTCCGAACTTAATGTAACAGTAGGAACTCAGTCTGATACTGAAGTCCAAATAACTAAAGGGGTTAAGACTGGTGATAAAGTTATATTAAATCCTTCAACGTCAATTAAAGAAGGCATAATTGTAAGTGAGGCGGTACAGCAAAATTAATTATATTTTATTTGCAGAAAGTTAATCCAAGGAGGAATATAAATGTTAGAAGTAATAGATCTTACAAAAAAATATATAACTGGAGACGTTGAAATTATAGCCTTAAATAATATTAGTTTAAAGATTGAAAAGGGAGAGTTTACTGCGATTATGGGGGCTTCTGGCTCTGGTAAATCTACTTTGATGAATATACTTGGGTGTCTTGATAAAATGAATAGTGGTAAGTACATTTTAAATGGAAAAGATATTTCAGTCCTCAGTGGTGATGAACTTGCCTATATTAGAAATAAAGAAATAGGATTTGTGTTTCAATCATTTAATCTTATTCCAAGAATTAGCTTACTTGATAATGTTCAGCTCCCTATGATGTACGCAGGAATACCTTCGAAGGAAAGAAAGAAAAAAGCACTGCAAGCTCTTGAAAAAGTAGGCCTTTCTGATAGAGTAAATCATATGCCAAATGAAATATCTGGTGGACAAAAACAAAGAGCTGCGATAGCAAGAGCTATAGTTAATTCTCCTGCAGTACTAATGGCAGATGAACCTACAGGAAATCTTGATTCTAAGTCATCAGAAGATATAATGAAGATATTTAAAGACTTGAATAACGAAGGATCTACAATACTCATGGTAACACATGAAAATGATATTGCAGACCATACAAATAGGATAATAAGGTTTAGAGATGGAGAAATAGTATCAGATTCAACTGTTAACAAACGAATTGTTTTATAAGGGGAGTGAGTGAATGAATATATTTGAAAGTGTAAAAACGGCCTTATCAAGTATAAAGGCAAATAAAATGAGAGCTTTCCTTACTATGCTTGGAATAATAATTGGTATAAGTTCAGTTATAACAATAGTATCGCTTGGTAAAGGTGGACAATTAGCTATCACAGGTGAATTTGAAAAATTGGGAGCTTCATCCGTTACAGTTAGTGTAAGTGGCGAAAATGCTCAGTCAACAGATTTTATAACCTTAGAAGATGTTAAACAGCTAAAACAAAAAATAGAAAGCATTAAATATGCAAGTCCATCTTTTCAAGTTAGAGGTTCTGTTTTTTCTGAAAATAGTAGTAAAACTGCATTTATGAGGGGAGGGTCACCCGACCTTGCATATATAAATAATACCGAGATTATTTTTGGAAGATATTTTAGTGAAAAGGAATATGAACAAGGAACTGCAGTAGGAATAATTGACGAAACAGATGCAATTACACTATTTGGTTATTCCGATGTTGTAGGTGAAAGCATTAAAGTAGGTCAGAATACACTAATTAAAAAGATGACTATTGTAGGTGTTGAGAAAGGAATAACTTCTCCTTTTGGAAACGGTAGAAATTCTGGTAAACCAATCATAATAACTTCGCCGGTAACCTTTTTGAGTACGTTACAGTCC
>JANZQE010000259.1:0-5594 GCA_038040705.1 Clostridium sp.
GAGGATATAGAAGAATATGACATGGTCCCACTAGAATCTATGATGCAGGGATTTGGCCAAATGTATAGCAGGCCGATTATGGGTATGAACTGGAACATGGGCATGGACCCAAGTATGGCGATGGCAAATGGATATATGCAGGATCCGAATATGGAAATGTACCCATTAATGGAAATGGATCAATTTAATAACGAAGGTGTCTTTATGAATGGTTCGAGTCCTATGGGTTTACCATATGGAGATGTAGATATGAGTGCTTATGAAGATGATAGATTAAGGGAACAAGATATGTATGAGGATAGAAAACCTTATAACGATGGATACAACAAGTTTAATCCTAAATACAACGATGTTGAGCACATTGTAAAAAGAATTGAGAGATATAATCCTGAAATATTTAGAATGCTTATTAGGTGTGGTATACATTATAAAGGGGCAGTGGGTTTGGTTAAAAGAATTGTTAGACTTACACTTATGTATAGGGATGAATAGTGGTAGCTTGAATTTAACATATAATAATTAAACTATTTAAAAAATAATCCTATAAAACTCATAGGGTTATTTTTTATTAGATTTTTAAAAGTAGAAAATGGAATTAAATAATATAAGTTTTTTTTATTGAAGGAAATTTGGAAATAACGTAGAATTTAGTTAATCAAGATATGTAAAATCGAAGAGGTGTAATATGTTTAATATAGATATTGTGTCCCATGATGTTAGCATCATGAATGTAGAAAAAGAAGATATGTTAAAAATCCAAAAATGGATTAATAATCAACAAGTTCTTAATGCTTACGCTAAAAAAAATTATGGCATTAAGGAATTCTATGAAAGATATTTAGAATATTACGTAAGCGAGGGTGAGTATTTTGTTAAAGTGCTATCCGGAAGTGAACTTATAGGTATTATAAAAGGTAGAATAGAATTTAAAAATCCAAATGAAGTCTGGATTATGTGCTATTTAATAGAATTTAAATTATATAGTACTGATTTAGCTACTTCAATTATTAATAAATTTTTAACGCATTTATACGAAAATTATGGAATGCGTAATTTTTATACCTTTGTTTCCGTTGATAACCGAGAGATGCTAGAATTATGGAAAAATAGTGATTTTGAGATAAGTAGAGTAACAAGTAATTTTATAGAGGTAGATGGCAAAGATAAGGATATTTTAATTTTGAAAAAAACAATTCAATAGGAATATAATGTAATGATTATCGCATATATTAGTAAAGTCAACATAATAGATTGAATTCAGCTAACTTCGGAATCTTTAGGGGGTTATCAAATGAATATTTTAAAATCTAACTTGGTTAGAGTGGTGATTTTTGTATTAGCGATAGGAATTTGTATGAATATGAAAATTGGAGTGGCAAAAGCAGATGTGACCATCAAGGGACAGACACAGGGTGTCCTACACGTCGCAACTATTAAAACGGAAAAGTTTCTTAAAGTGCCATATAGATGTGCAGAAAAAAAGAAAAAAGAAACGGAAATAAGATTATCAAGAGGTGCGACCTTATCAAAATCCATATCTACAGCTGGTAAAAGCAACCTAATTTCTTATGCATATAACTTTATTGGGATACCATATGTGTGGGGAGCAGAAGGACCTCGTTCATTTGATTGTTCAGGATTTACAATGTATGTTTATAAAGAGTTTGGGGTTGATTTACCACATTATACAGGATCTCAAGTAGGTGTGGGGATTACAGTATCAAGAAAGAATCTAAAACAGGGTGATTTGATTTTCTTTAATACAACTGGAAAAGCATCACACGTTGGTATTTATATAGAGGGTGGAGATTTCATTCATGCATCCTCAGGGAGTAACAAAGTAACAGTGAGTAATTTAAGTCAAAACTATTACAATACAAGATTTGCTGGTGCAAGACGAATATTCAATTAAGGGAAGTTAAAAGGGGATGTTTAAGTGAGATATACTAGATATAATTATAAACCACCTAGGAAAAACAGCAGTAATTTTATGGTGATTTTCATCTTAACAATAATAGCTGCAATAGTCATAGGTACGCTTTTTTCAAAAGTATTACTAAAAGATACTAGTGGGAATAGTGTTTCTGATGATAAAACTAAACAAGATATAAAAGAGAAGGTCCAGCCAAGTAAAGATGACACAGATGCATCTCAAGTTAGTACTGATACAAATAATAGTAATTACGTAGTGATACAATGTGGTGCTTTTGGAAACATGGAAAAGGCTTTAGATTTGAAGAATAGTTTGATGGAGTTTGGTACACCATTTATTGTTGAAGAAGATAAACTTAATAAGGTATTGTTTGGTATTTATCCAACGGATGGTATTGATAGTATTACAAAGCTACTTACGGAAAATAAAATAGATTATTTTAAAATTAAACTTGAACTTATCGCAAAGGATTCAACAAGTGCACAAACTAATGAAATGATAAGTGCACACATTAGAATATTAAATAAGCTTTCAGAAAAAGATACTGGTGGATATGAAACTGTGGAACTTAAAAAATGGCTACTTACTTTAAATGGTGCTGAAGAAAAAAGTGAGAACTATAAAGATATGACTGTAATAAAAACATATTTAACTGCCTTACCTGCGGAGTTCAAAAAGGAAAAAACGGAGGAAGGGTATATTTATATTTACAAATTCATTAAAAAACTACTTACAATATAGAAAAAATACAAATAGATATAATCTATTTGTATTTTTTTTATACGATTTATTAATAAGCCCCTACTATTATTCAAGAAATGTAATTATAAACATTTCTTGAATAATAGTTTATCGACTTGTTTATAGTCCTATTCAATGTTAAAATGTATAAGATATATAAGATATATAAGTAAAGTGGGGGTGTAATTTGAAAAGTTCTGAGAAGAAAAATTCGTATTTTATTTTTTTTATGCTGATAGGTGCTATTTCAGGAAGTTTAATAGGTGAACTATTGGGACAGAATATAGATGCACTCGGATTTTTGAAGAATACATATACCATAGGAATGAGTACGCCGATGCTTATAGATCTCAAAGTGTTATCAGTAACTTTCGGTTTGAATTTTAATGTTAACATTATGTCTATTATAGGCATTGTTTTGGCAATAATACTATATAGAAAATATTAGGAGTGATGTAGTGAATATTATTTTAGCGTCTGCGTCAGAACGTAGAGCGGAACTTTTGACAAAAATAACAAGCAATTTCAAGATAAAAACGAGTGAATTCGAAGAGAGTGATATACCTTTTTCAGGTAGTTGCGGAGACTATGTTATGGCACTTGCAAGAGGAAAAGCTATGGATATAACAAGCTCTGTGAAAAAACCAGCTGCTATAATAGGCTGTGATACTGTTGTCTATTTTAATGGAAAAGTACTTGGTAAACCTAAAGATAGCGCGGAAGCATTTCAAATGCTTAGTGATTTAAGTGGAAATACGCATGAGGTATATACAGGAATAGCAGTAATAAATACTGAAACTCAAGAAATTTCTACTGAATATGTTTGTACAGAAGTGAAATTTTCAAAACTATCTGAGGAAGAAATAAACAATTACATAGAAACAGGAGAGTCTTTTGATAAAGCCGGAGCTTACGGAATACAAGGTGCAGCATCTTTATTTGTTGAACATGTAAAGGGTTGTTATTATAATGTGGTGGGGTTACCGGTAAATAAATTGTACTTTATGTTAAGGGAGATGGGGGTCAATCTATAAAGGAGTTGTTTTATGGGTATGACTTATAAAATCATGGATTTACCTCAAAATGAAAGACCAAGAGAGAAGTTATTAAGATACGGTGCTGAAACGCTATCCAACAATGAACTTTTAGCCATAATACTTAGAACAGGATCAAAACAGGAAAATATTATAAGCCTTTGTGGTAGAGTGATTTCTGAGTGTGGCGGACTGAACGGCCTTTTAAGCTCAAGTGCAGAAGAATTTATGAATTTAAAAGGTATTGGAGAAGCTAAAGCAACGCAACTTTTAGCTCTTACTGAAATTTCAAAAAGATTTAGAAGTTTTAAGTCTGGAGAAGAGTATAAAATAACTTCGCCAAAAGATATTGCAGAGTATCTTATGGAGGAGATGAGATACTTAAAAAAAGAGTATCTTAAATTAATTATGCTAAACACAAAAAATATCATTATAAGTATAAAAGACATCTCAATTGGGAATTTAAACACTTCAATAGTTCATCCAAGAGAAGTGTTTTATGAAGCTATAAAAAAGTGTAGTGCTTCTGTGGTTATTTGCCACAATCATCCTTCAGGAGATCCAACTCCGAGTAAGGAAGATATAAGCATTACTGCAAGACTTAAAGAATGTGGAAAATTACTCGGCATAGAAGTGCTTGATCATATAATTATAGGAAATGGCACTTATACTAGTTTAAAAGAAAAAGGATTGCTTTAGATACGAAAGGAGAAAATTTAATGGGAATATTTGGAACGTCTCGTGATATGGGAATAGATTTAGGAACTGCAAATACGTTGGTTTATCTTAAAGGTAAGGGGATTGTGTTAAGAGAGCCTTCTGTTGTAGCAATAAATAAAAATACTAATAAGATTTTAGCAGTTGGTGAGGAAGCTAAACAGATGATAGGTAGAACACCAGGGAACATTGTTGCCATAAGACCTATGAGGGATGGCGTAATCGCGGATTTTAATGTTACTGAAAAAATGCTTAGGCACTTCATAAACAAAGTTACTTCAAAAGGGTTTACAAGTCCAAGAATTGTAGTTGGATTCCCGTCTGGTGTAACAGAGGTTGAAAAGAGGGCAATAGAGGAAGCAACTAAAAGAGCAGGAGCAAGAGAAGCATACTTAATGGAAGAACCAATGGCTGCAGCCATTGGAGCTGGGCTTCCTGTAAATGAACCCACTGGAAGTATGATAGTGGACATTGGAGGCGGAACTACTGAAGTTGCAATAATTTCATTAGGTGGTATAGTAACTAGCAAGTCTCTAAGAGTTGCAGGGGATCAACTGGATTTATCAATAATAGCCTTTATTAAGAAGCAGTACAGTCTTATGATAGGTGAGAGAACAGCAGAAAACATTAAAATGGAGCTTGGATCAGTATTTGTATTAGAAGACGATGATATGAGCATGGAAATAAGAGGAAGAGACTTAATATCTGGACTCCCAAAAGTCATAGAAATTACTCAAAAGGAAATAAGAGAGGCCCTTAATGAACCAATTCAAGCAATAATTGAGGCAATAATAACAACCCTAGAGAAAACCCCACCTGAGCTTGCATCAGATATAATGGACAAAGGAATTATGTTAACCGGGGGTGGTGCTCTTCTAAAAGGAATAGGCGCACTTATAAACCGTGAAACACATATGCCTGTACATATAGCTGAAAATCCATTGGATTGTGTTGCTGTAGGAGCAGGGAAAGCTCTTGATAATATAGATGTCATGAGCAAAAGAAGATAAATATGAGATTCGTAAAGAATAAACTGGCAGTAGTTATTTTAATACTGTCAGTTACATTTTTATTCCTAATAGGTTACAGTGTGAACAGATCAAAAATGTCTTTTGTGGAGAATGGCGTTGGGGTTACAATAAATTCAGTGCAGGGTGTATTTTATAAAA
>JANZQE010000260.1:0-5559 GCA_038040705.1 Clostridium sp.
AAAAAATGATTGCAAATGAATTAATTGATTTAATTTTTTTTCATACTGATTTAGATACTTGTATAATTCATAATAATAAATATATAGCTAAGAAATTAGTTGATAAACATTCGCTTATTGAAAATATAGGATATTTGGAGTTTGTTAAATTTTTATGTAGTTTGGATTGTGTTGACCCTTCGGCTGATGATAATCGTGCTGTTATATGTGCTTCCGCGAAGGGATATTTGGAGGTTGTTAAATTTTTATGTAGTTTGGATTGTGTTGACCCTTCAGATACTAATAATTGGGCTGTTAAATGGGCTTCCGCGAATGGACATTTGGAAGTAGTTAAATTTTTATGTAGTTTAGATTGTGTTGACCCTTCAGCTGATGATAATTATGCTGTTATATTTGCTTCCGAGAAGGGATATTTGGAAATTGTTAAATTTTTATGTAGTTTGGATTGTGTTGACCCTTCAGCTAATGATAATGATGCTGTTAAATTGGCTTCCGAGAATGGACATTTGGAGGTTGTTAAATTTTTATGTAGTTTGGATTGTGTTGACCCTTCGGATAATGATAATTGTGCTGTTAGAATGGCTTCCGCGAATGGATCTTTGGAAGTTGTTAAATATTTATGTAGTTTAGATTATGTGGACCCTTCAGATGATGATAATCGTGCTGTTAGATATGCTTCCGAGAATGGACATTTGGAAGTAGTTAAATTTTTAAAAAGTTTAAATAAAAAATAATTACAAATGAATTAATTGATTTTAAAAATGTTGAGAAATTATAATCCTAAATTTAAACTCAAGCATGTTTCAAATAATAACCCATTACATAGCTTATATGAAAATCATTTGCTTGATGGTGTTACAGCTTCTGAAATTGATGATAATAACTTTTACTCAAATATTAAGAATAATAATTATTATACACGTGTTACACGTGGAAGTGATGCTTGGTATGATATAAAATTAATATTCAAAAAAGGAGAAGAATGTGAAGTTTATTTAAGTGATACTGATTTCAAAGTTAGTGTATTTACACGTGATCATCCATTATTCGTTATTTCAATGATGGGAGGAAAAGAATTATTTTTTCGTTCTAAAAATAGACCATTAGAGTTACATTATGAATCAATTCGCTTTCAAAATAATATAAGAGAATTTTTATATATGAGTGATTTTAAAATGATAAATCCATATTTTACAACCGAATTTAAAAATAATTTTGTATCATTTCAACCTGTAGCAGATGTTCCAATGTTACATATACTTGCAAAGCGTATTCAAATATGGTGGAAAATGTATTATCATGCAAAGAAATTTAAGTATGAAAATAATTAGTATATATATAAATATTTAATTTAAAATAAATACAAATAAAATGAATTTTAGATTTGAATTTTTTTATGCTTGTGTGAAACTAACCAACTGCTGTTGTTATTGTTGTTATTTATTTGAATATTCAGAAAAGGAAGAAGACGGTAATATTAGCAATTAAACATTTGTCTTTGTGGTAAGTCTCTATAAATTCCATCATTCGATCTATTGTAATACATTGAATATTCATAGTCTTCATTTTCAGAATTTTCAGAATTTTCAGAATTTTCAGAAGATTCTTGAATAATTAAATCTGAACTATTTTTTATGATTATTGTAAAGGTGATTAATATAATAAGTGCAATAATTCCATATTCGATAAAGTGAATACCTCTAGTAGCTAAAGAAAATAAAATTGATAATATCATTATCCATTTTCCTAATTGATTGATGTTCTCATTGAATGTAAATTTTTTACTAGGTAGACACATATTTTCAAAATCTAATAATAGACCTGGATTAGTTACAAAAGTCTGTGTCATTTTTAACGAAATTATTATATAAATTGATAGAATAATAAAAAATTTTTAGAATATCGATACATCATTATGATACGAAGCGTGCTCTTGTTGATAATTTAAGTTTACGCTTCTTTTTCTTAACCTTTAATATAATATAGTAATTTTTTCCATTATGTAGTGGACACCATTCATTATAACAATAGCGTTTGACAAATTTAGGTTCATTCATTATTATAGAGATTTAAATATTTTATTTTTTTAATATATCCAAAAGGATGAATATGTCTCAAATATACTATGACACAACAAATCTTCCATCAGGAATGACATATAAAAATCCAAAAGCATGGGGTAAACAATATTGGGATAGATTTTTCCAAGTGGCTGCATCATACCCAATGAATCCAACATATCACGATAAGCAAAGATATAAAAAATTTTATGCATATTATTTAACATCCTTGCCTTGTTCAATATGTAATGTGAGTTATCAAAAATTTTGGAATCAATTGAATATTGATAATTATTTATCATCAAGGAAGCATTTATTATATTGGGTATTTGAACTCAAAAATAAAGTAAATGATAAGTTACGTGCACAAGGAGAAGTTATTAGATACACAACATTTGAAAAGGTATATAATAGATATGTTTGAAAATCCATGGAAAATATATTTTTTTTTAAATGGATATTAATACAAAGAAATCTTTTATGAATAATATTGTAATAAAAACCCTGTTCAAAAATGACATTGAAAAAACTGAAAAAATTTACTTAAAAATGTTGAGTGAAATTGAGAAAAATGATGAAATAAAAATTATTAAAAATTAAACACGTGTTATTTATTTATTTATCCGATGATTAATCAATGGAGGAGGAAGAAGAGCGTTCTGACTAAATTCCCTTGTCTGACCAAGGTTTTCTTTTTTTGTCCATATCCAACTACCATTTCTTGATTCTTGAGACTTCCAGAAATGATTATCATTACCAAGACGTGTTTGATTTGGACATGAACTAGCATTTCTTGGTGGCTTGTTTCTAGTGAGTTTACCATAATTACCATCCATTCTGATTGGACAAGGATTACCTACAGTTAATACATCTTTAACTGCTTTCTCTGCTTTAGCTTCAATTATTTTTCTTTTTTCAATCGCATCCAGATTTCTTCCTTGTGGTGACCATATCCATGTACCATTTCTTGTTAATCTAGATGTCCACAAATTATCATCATTACCTTTAAATGTTTGATTTGGACATGAAGCAGCATGTCTTCGTGGTCTTTGTCTATTAAGTTTACCATAAAGACCATCTGATCTTATTGGACAAGGATCGCCTAAATCCCTTGGAACATTCCTTGTCCAATCCATCTCTCTTACTTCTGTAACTGGAAAGTTTTTAGATAATAATCCTGATAAAATATTATCATGTATTTCTATTTCTATAGATTTACCAGATAAAAAATATCCATATTTATCAATTTGTCTTCCAATAATACTATATACTCCTGCTGTAGGACAAAGAGTAGGATAAGTTTTAATTAATTGTATAATTTTCACTCTCCCATGTTGTTGTGTAGTCATTATTGACATTATGATGATATATAAACTATCAGTAAAATATAAAAATTTTATTCAATTATTTTCAATTATGAATTATCAGCCCAAATTGATCGAACTTTAGACGATGATTTGTTGAATGTGGGTGGTGTCTGTGCGTTGACTGTGAGATTAGTAATGAGTGCACGTGCCTCTTGGTCTTGTTGATCGGGAGTTAGTACTACTCTATTCGGGTCACGCTTTTGATTTTTTTGTAATGCTTTTGTCTTTCTTAATCGTTCAATTTGAATGTCATGTTTGCTTCTACCGGTGTTTAATCTATCTAATCTTTCTTGTTTAAGTTGTTCTTCAATATCATGATCCAACTTTTCTGGTGGAATTATTGGATCTTTTCGTCGTCAAAATCCATCATCTTCTAATATTTGTTGTTCTTCTTGGAATTTTTTTTCTAGTAATTGTTGTGCTAGTTGTTCTTGTTGTTCTTGCCAATCTTTTTGGGTCTGTTGAGTTGATTGTTGTTGTTCGAATTGTTGTTTTTGGATTTGTTGTTGTTCGAATTGTTGTTGTTGTAATCGTTGTAATTGAGATTGATCTTGCCTCGGTTGAGTATAATTAAAAAGAGAAGAATCATTAGGTATCTTTCTTATTCTTCTTGCTGGACCCGGTTGTGGTATTGGACCCTTTAGTGGCGGTGGTTTATTAAATATAAAATCTGACTTTGATAGTTGTCGTTGTTGACGTACCGGTCGTTGATTTGGTTGCATAAGTGGTTGCATAGGTGGTTGTATTTGCATATTCTGATCAATATTAATATCCATAGGTTGTTGTCGTTGCTGTATTTGTCGTGGCAGTCTTGGAATCATTTCATTATTAGCTTCAAGTTTGACAGTTGGATGCACCTGTTGCATTTGTGCTTGCATTTGTGCTATATCTTGTCGCATAATCTTATCTTCATTGTATAGAGACTTGAAACGCTCAAGATTATCTTCTTGATCTTCCAATACTTGGTCATCTATATTAGGTTTAACATCTTGTTGCATAGGCTGTTGCATAGGCTGATCAAAATTCATATCCATAGGATTAAAATTAGGCTGAAAAGGCTGCGGTTTCATTTTCATTTCTTTTTTTATAATACGTTTTCTTGCTCGATTCTCAGCAGTTTTCTTTTCTCTTGCTATCTTTTTTTCTGCCTTTGTATATCTATTAAAATTTCTTTGTACCTCTTGAATATTATTTCGGAGAATAGCTCCATTATTAACCAGTCCCTCAAAATTATCTTTTGAAATAAAACGATGAACTTTTTTCTCATCACATATAGCAGTTATCATATATCTGGTTTGCATCTTTCCAGTATTATCATTTGTCAAATATAATACAGTACCTCCATTAATCGGTAAATCTCTTCTACGATTCGGAGCATCAGCACCACATCTAGCACCTTTTATAGTTGTACAATAAAATTCTTGTATGTTACTATCTGATATTTGACGTAATCTACTATTCTTTTTACAAGCTTTAGATCCAAGTTTCAATTTTGGTGATTTAAAATTCTTTTGTACAAATGGTACACCCTGAAGTCGATAATTTTCAGCTTCTGCTTCACTAACAAATGTATGTGAAGTTTTATTATTACATGTACCAACAACCGCATATCGATAAGATTGTGATTTCTGTTGATAGTATTGTATAATATTGCTTATTTGAACTTGTTCATACTTTTTTGTAGATAGACAATAAACATTTTTGTATACCATTATATATTATTGTATTAATATTAATATGTGTGATTAAAAAAAAATTTTTATTAAAAAAAATGTGGAATTTTCGAGAGTATTTTTTAGTAGAAATATTTATCCTGTATAATCCAAGTATGATGGTAAAGAATCATCATTTTCAGTGTAGGGTGGTGGTTCAGTACTACTAAACAAATTAGTAAAAGTATATTTTGATTCTGGGTACAATAGCGGCGCTGGTAATTTCGCCCAAGGAACATTTGGATCAAGACGTTGTTTTGATTTTGATGAAGCTGGATAAAATGAGATACCTAAAGCTTGAGCATCTCGAGCACTTACAATTCGACTAACTTTTTTTCCATCATCTGTTATTCCTTGAATCATATACCTATAAGATGTTTTTCCAGTTGTTTTACTTACAATAGTATATTTTTTACCACC
>JANZQE010000261.1:0-6860 GCA_038040705.1 Clostridium sp.
TCTTGATCCTCTAGATAATAGTTGAAATCTATTTTAAAACTATATCTGTCACTATCAGACTGTGCCACATCTCTTAAACTGGAATTACCTTTTGGTCTTATACCAATATCACTAAAAGTATATCCATTATAAGTGATATCTGCCATAACTATTTCTTCCTCTGTAGCATTAGTTAACATACCCGCATACACATCTTCATCAATTTGAATATTAACATCTACAACTTCATTATGGGGGAATATAACGCTATCCACAGAAGTATCGCTCTTTATAGAAAACGTATTAATTGGGAAGAGATTCGCTATAATTATTATAACCACTAATACAATGATTGCCACTAAACTTTTAATCCATTTCATAAAAACACCTACCTTCTATCTAACTAGAATATTCACTACTACTAACTAACATTGCGTGAGTAACTGACTCTATTTTTCTGAGTTCATTTACAAAACTCATTTCTTCGCCTTTTAATCTTAGTTCAATTGTAAGTTCTATTTGCGAACTATCAACTGTTTTTGATTTTATAAAATATTTAGCTACCTTTGATTTAATATTATTTATAACTTGAGTTTCATCAGCTTCATTTGAGAAATTAACTAATAAAATATATGGAGTTTCGTTTTTCAAGTTTAAACTGAATATATAAATAATTATTCCTATTACAAAAGCACCAATTATTGCAAGAAGAAAGAAACCTGCACCAGTTACAATACCAGTTGCTATTGCCCAAAACATAAATACTATATCCATAGGGTCTTTAATAGCTGTTCTAAAACGAACAATACTTAAGGCTCCGACCATACCTAATGACAAAACAACATTTGAAGTAACTGCCATTATTACTAGTGACGTGATCATAGCCATCATTACTAAAGACATATTGAAACTTTTTGTATACACCACGCTTTGATAAGTTTTCTTATATATTTGGAAAATAAATAATCCAATTATAAATGCCAATAATAATGTAATTCCTATGCTTGATGCTGATAAATCAGTTGAAGCCTCTAAAAAATTATTTTTAAAAATATCTTGAAATGACATATGTATTCCTCCTAAAAATTATAATTATATTTTCTTGAATAAACGTATTTTGATGACGATGATGCCATTACATTCCCAGATTCAATAAGACTTTTTATATGGTCTGGCATAACTCCGTTAAATTTAATCTCCAGTATATTTTCATTTATACCTAATGCTGGTATATAGCTGATCTTTTCCTCAAATATATTAACTTGATTTATTGATGTTTTTACATTTGTATCAAATGTAATTCTCAAATCTCCTACTGGATGAATAAATGCTACTCTGTTATATTTAACAATTACTTTGGGTTTTATTAAACAATGAGCTAATTGAAAATAGAAATCCTTGTATAAATCCTCTTTTTTCTCTTTTAAAAACTCAAAGTTCCCAGCATAAATATCCTTAACTTCAGATTCCGTTAAACTAACCGATGATTTCATAGTCATTTGATGTATTTTTGATTTTCTTTCAAGCTTTAAAAAACTGGTATCATCATTATAGAAACGTATCCTATATTTATGCCTTATATCATTGCCATTTATTTTTTCTGTGTAAGCCTTATTATTGTAATCGTCAAAATATACGCTGGCGATGCTATATCCTTCTTCAGGACAATTTTTATCTTTCTTGAGCACCTTGCTCAATCTGTTTTTTAATACTAAACAATTTAAATCACTAATTGTATACTTAAGTTCATGCCTTTTTGCTTTTAATAGTTCCACCTTTTGCCCTCCTCCTTCCTTCCTGTTATCCTAAATATACGTTACCTATGTCACAGTAATATCACAGCATTATTTTTTTTATTGTAGTTCATGTAATATAGATGTAACATATATAATGTAAGATAAATATACTTAAGTATTAATTTTTACTAAATAGGAGTGATTGTTTTTATGAAAAAAAAGATTCTTATAGCAGATGATGAAATAAGAATGAGAATATTAATATCGGATTTTTTAATTAATGAAGGTTATGATATTATAGAGGCGGCTGATGGTAAAGAGGCCCTAGATAAATTTGTAAATGAGCCTACAATACATCTAGTAATTTTAGATATAATGATGCCTTTTTTAACCGGCTGGGAGGTTTGCGCACACATTAGAAAAATAAGTAAGGTTCCTGTAATCATGCTAACGGCTAAAAACGCAGAAAATGATGAACTTTATGGTTTTAAAAAAGGAACTGATGAGTATATAAAAAAACCTTTCAGTCCTTCTATTTTAGTTGCTAGAGTTAATGCTTTAATTGATAGAACTTATGGTGACAGCAGTATACTGGTAAGCGGTCCCCTGAGAATTGATACTGATAAACATATAGTTAAAGTTAATGGAGATATAATTGATCTAAGTACTACAGAGTATAAATTATTACTTTATATGATAGATAATGAAGGTAATGTACTTTCAAGAGAACAATTAATAACCAAGGTTTGGGGATATGACTACGATGGCACTGATAGAACTGTGGATACTCATATTAATAGACTTAGGATGAAGCTAAACGAATATGGGAATTATATAAAAACTGTTAGAGGTTACGGATATAAATTTGAGGTGATAGAATGAATTCTATAAAAAAGAAACTTTTTCTCCAAATAGGCTCACTCATTGTTTTTTTAGTAATACTTTTGCTATTAGCTAATACCTTATTGCTTGAGTCTTATTATACCCATAAGCAGAAAAATAAATTAATAGATTATTACACCACTATCAATTCAATTAGTTCAGGTAATTATGATGATAATTTAACACAGTTTCTTTCTATTGAAAGTTCTTCAAACGCGGATATTTTGGTTATGAGTGCTTCAGGTGAAAATCTTTATTCCTCCAATGTTTTTTTAGCTGACAGAAAATTACTGGATGAATTGATGGATATTATGAATATTAATAGAGAATCTTTTACTCCTCCTATTGCAGACCATAAAAATCTTCCCCCTAACCCCAAAATAGAAATAACAAAATCCGAAATAATTAATGATAAAATTAGTTTTATTTGGGCCAGCGACCCTTTTATAACTAATACAAATCTTCTACTATTCGGAAGCTTAGATAATGGGAATATAATAGAATTAAGACTTCCTATTTCAGCAATAAAAACCAATATCAAAGTATCCAATGATTTCTTACTTATAATAGGATTAATTGTATTTGTTATTTCCATGATATTTGCTTACGTTGTTTCAAGTGATTTTACAAAGCCTATAACTGCAATGAATGATGTAACTAAACGTTTGAAACATCTAGATTTTAATACTTCTTGTGAAGTTATTTCAAATGATGAAATAGGACAATTATCCCAGAGCATAAATGAAATGTCGCTAGAATTATCGAAAACTATAAAAACACTAAACGTTAAAAACACCCAGCTAGAAAAAGAAATAGAGGAAAAAAATCTCTTAGATGAGAAAAGACGTACGTTACTTAACAACGTGTCTCATGAATTAAAAACTCCACTTTCAATAATGCAAGGTTATGCTGAAGGACTCAAGCTTAATATTGTAAAAAATAAGGAAAGGTCAAATTTTTATTGTGATGTTATTATTGACGAATCTGTAAAAATGAATAGATTAGTTGAGAGTCTTCTAAATATTGATCAAATGGAGTTTGGGGACAAAACATTACATAAGTCCTCCTTTGAAATAAATGAATTTATTACTCAAATACTTAATAAATACGAGAAAATTTTTCAAGATAAAAATATAACTTTTGAAGTTAACACAATAGCTCCTACTTACGTGTTTGGCGATAATTTTATGACTGAAAGGGTATTTGAAAACTATATAACAAATGCTATTAATTACGTGGATGAAAATCTCATCTTAAATATTAGTTTATTTAAATTAAAAGAACATATTCGAATTGAAATTTTTAATACTTGCAGCGCAATTGATCCAGTGGATTTAGAAAAAATTTGGGATTCCTTTTATAAGTTAGATAAATCAAGAACTAGAGAAAAAGGTGGCCATGGCTTAGGATTGTCTATAGTAAAATCCATTCAACAAGCTCATGAGAATGCTTTTGGAGTAAAAAATATAGATAATGGAGTATGTTTTTGGTTTGAAATTGATATAAAATGAGATATTCTTAACTGCACATTTTTAGGTAGCTGCCCAGACCCCATCACACTAATCCTACTAAATTTAAGCATAAGAAAACCCACAACTAATTAATTAGTTGTGGGTTTCACTGTCTAATAGCTATGATTTTAATATCGCTAAAATGATTTATAATTCGTATTAATTACTTTTTCTATTTATTTCAGAGTTATAAATTTTGCACCGGTTTCTTCCAGATTTTTT
This sequence comes from Clostridium sp., assembly GCA_038040705.1. Lineage (GTDB taxonomy): Bacteria > Bacillota > Clostridia > Clostridiales > Clostridiaceae > Clostridium_AD. The sequence goes on from JANZQE010000261.1 coordinate 4,331, forward strand.
AACTTGATACATAGCTTTATCAGCTTTATTAATTAAAGTGTCTATATTCACTCCATCATATGGATATACTGCCAGTCCAATACTAATTGTGACAATTTCAAAATTACAATATGATTTAATTACATTAGAGTTACAGATTTTTAATCGAATTTTTTCGGCGATATTAAACCCTTCTTTACCAGAATAATTGTCTAATAAAATTACGAATTCTTCTCCACCATATCTAAAAATACCTTCATTCCCATTAGTAGATTCGCGAATAATTTTTGCAACCTCGCGCAGTACTAAATCACCTTTAATATGTCCATAAGTATCATTTACCTGCTTAAAGTGGTCAATATCACAAAACAATATAGTCATTAAACTAATTTCTTCAGAAACCTTTCCTTCGAAATATTCATACAGGTATCTATGATTATAAGAAGAAGTTAAACAATCAGTAATAGAGAGCTGTAAAAGATGCTGACTTTCACTTTCCTTAAGTGTTGCATATTTATTAATCAGTTCTTTAAACTCATTTTTCATGTTTAATATTAAATCATTCCCTTTTCCTACATTAATAATATTCTCTACACCTAATTTATCTAAAAGGGTGATTTTGTAATAATTATCTATTTTTAGTAAAATAGTTTTTACTGTGTAAAAGCTAAAAAGTCCCACTGTATACCCTGCCACAAGGCAACCAATATAAAAAGCTACTTTCCTTTCAGGTATCCATATAATAAAATAGCTCGCATATATGGGGAATATTGCACCCATCACTAATCCAAAGGTGCATAAAACTGCCTTAACCATTTTCATCGGCTTTATATCTATCACAAAATAGTCCTCCTTTGTTATATAGAGCTAAACTCCACATCGAATAATTACATTTAAATTCAATTCAATATTTACATAGCATCGTTAATTATTTCAACACAAACCTCCACTAACTTTGGATCAAATTGAGTACCCTTCCCTTTTATAAATTCATCTCTTGCTTTTTCCTTAGTTAATGCCTTTCTATATGGTCTATCTGATGTCATTGCATGATATACATCTGCAATACCTACAATTCTAGCAAATAAATTTGTAGATTTTCCACTTAACCCATCTGGATATCCCTTGCCATCCCATCTCTCATGATGACTTCTAACACAATTAATAATCTCTTCATCATTTGTCATATGTTTTATTATATTATATCCGAGTAGGGCGTGACCCTTAATTATTGTGAACTCATCATCTGACAACTTCTGAGGCTTATTAATTATATTATCAGGCACCCCAATTTTACCGCAATCATGCAATAATGCACCTATCCTTAATTTGCTTTTTTCACTTTCTGTAAGCCCTAATTTTTCAGCAAGTAACATTGAATACTTTGAAACCATTTTAGAATGTTCACCTGTATATCGGTCCTTAGCATCTACAGCTTCAGCTATAGCAAGAACAGAATCCATTAGCAGTTTTTTATTTGCATCCTCATTACCATCTTTCAAAAAAACATTCATATTTTTACTATAAATATTACACTGATTTCTACCACTATGTTTTGAATAATACATTGCAGTGTCAGACTTATTTATCAAGCCCTCTGCATCTAATGCATGCTTTGGATAGGAAGCTATTCCTATACTAATAGTAATTGGAAAATAGTCAGCATATTTTTGTAGTTCCTGGCTTTTAGCAATACTTTCTCTAATTTTCTCTGCTTCAATAAATGCCTCTTCAGAAGTATGGTCACACATCATAACCACAAATTCCTCTCCCCCATATCTAAAAACCGTACCCCTGTCCTTAACTTTATTTCTTATTATTTTTGCAGTTTCTTTTAAAATATAATCGCCAATATCATGTCCATATGTGTCATTTACTGATTTAAATTTATCTATATCGCAGAACATAACAGCTATTTGTTTATGACCCTCAGCTATTTTGTTCTTAATACTTTCGAAGTAATATTTATGATTATACATTGAAGTTAAATAATCCGTATTTGCGGATAATTTTAGCTCTTGATTTTCTTTTTTATGTTCATAAATGTTATCTACCATATGATTAAAACTTTCAGCTAAATTTATTATCTCATTTGGACCATTTACATTAGCATGCATTAATAAATTATTATTTTCCATACTTTTAATTTGACTTTCAAGGCTTTTAATTGGATTAACAATAATACCTTTAACCCTAAATCCTAAAATCAAAATTATCATAGCAGACAAAATCATCACCGCAAATCCATTTATTTGCACTAATTTTTGAATTGATAAAAATGAATCTCTAGATTCTACGACATTTATAGTTCCTATGTTATTATCTGAAATATCTGTTATAGGAGAACTCCCTATAATTTTTGAATTATTAAGTTTATATACTGGGTTATTTTTATTATTATTAATAATTGAAATATTTCTATTAACATCATTACTTATTTTCTCATTTGAAACAAATTTATTAGCATAAGTAATAAAAATATCACTATCAAACTCGTCATTTAATTCTTCAATAAATAAGGATGAAATCTTCCTACCAAGTATAACAACTC
>JANZQE010000262.1:0-4884 GCA_038040705.1 Clostridium sp.
GTCTTTTAATTTTACTTCATCATTTTCTGTAAAAGCCTTATTAAAATCAATTACAGCATCAAATATTAAATTTTTATAATCACCTTCTCCTACAATTCTAAAATCATGAATCGACTTTATTGAGGGGAAAGATTCTAATACCTTTAAAAGCTTTAATCGTGATGCATTAACCTCTTTATCATCTATATTTAACGGATCCATATGAACCACTAGATATACTTCAAACTCTGCAGAAATTTCTTTTTCAGCTTTGTCGATGATTTCATGGATTTTAACTATAGAAATATCACAAGGGACTTCTGCGTGAATAGAAGCCATGCATCTACCAGGTCCATAGTTATGTATAACTAAGTCATGGGCACCTGTAATATAGTCGTAGGATAGTAACTTTGATTGAAGCCCCTTAACAAGGTCTTCATCTGGAGCTTCACCAAGCAAGGGATTCATTGTATCTTTTATAAGTGAATAACCAGCATATATAATAAAAAAGGATACCAATATTCCTATGTAACCATCTATTGGAAAGTCAATCCATATAGATAGAAGAAGTGATAGCGCGACGCAGCTTGAACTAACTACGTCACTTAATGCATCGAAGGAAGAAGCCTGTAGAGCAGAGGATTTTATAGCCTTTCCTATAGTCTTATTAAATCTACTAATCCAAATTTTAAAACCTATCGATACTAAAATTAATATAAAAGGTATAAGGTTGAAAATTACTTTTGATGGATGAGTTATTCTACCATAGGAGGTCTTAATTAATTCAAAACCCACTAGTATTACTAAAAAAGAAACTATAAGTCCAGAAATATATTCAAGCCTTCCATGACCAAAAGGATGCTCCTTGTCCGCAGGTTTTTCAGCTAACTTAAATCCTAAAATTGTAATAACTGAAGAGGCTACATCTGATAGATTGTTAAAGGCATCCGCAGTAACAGCTATACTATTTACGAGTATACCTATAGATAGCTTTGTAACAAAAAGGATTAAATTTATAATAATCCCAACTAAACCGCCAAGGTAACCATAAGCCACTCTAACTTTTTTATTATTAGTGTCCCCAGGATTTCTTATAAATTTTGCAATTAAAAATTTTGATAACATATTTTCACCCCTGATTATAGTATAATTAAAACAAATAAATTTAAACATTTATTTAGCAATTAATTATATCATTAAAGTAGAAATTATAGAAATAATATCTAAAAATTTGTTATACTAGTAAAAGGTAAGAAAGTATGTATTAAAAGTAAAATACATTGGAGGAATATATATGAGTGAAGAATTAGAATTTGCCCAAGACCTTATTGATTATATTTATGATAGTCCCACAGCTTTTCATGCTGTAGCAAAGGCTAAAGAAGATTTATCCAAAGAAGGTTTTATTGAAATTAGAGAAGAAGAAAAATGGAGTCTTGAAAAAGGAGGAAAGTATTTTGTCACTAAAAATGATTCAGCTTTAACTGCTTTTGTAGTTGGAAAGGGAGAGATTGAAAAAACTGGATTTAAGATTATTGGAGCTCATACAGATTCACCTAGCTTTAGAATAAAACCATCACCAGAAATGGTAGTTGATAATACATACGTAAGATTAAACACAGAAGCTTATGGTGGGCTTATATTAAACACTTGGATGGATAGGCCGCTAGCAGTAGCTGGGAGAGTAACTCTTAGAAGTGATAATATTCTATATCCAGAAACAAGACTTGTGAATATTAATAAGCCTATAATGATAATTCCTAATTTAGCTATTCATATGAACAGAGATATAAATACTGGGATTGAACTTAATAAACAAAAGGATACATTGCCACTTCTTTCAATGGTAAGCGGAGAATTAGAAAAAAACAATTATCTTATGAGTGCAGTCGCGAGTGAATTATCTGTAGAACTTAATTCAATTATAGATTTCGATTTATTCCTTTATGAATATGAAAAGGGATCAATTATAGGTCTAAATAATGAATTTATTTCAAGCTCAAGATTAGATGATTTAGCTATGGTACATGCAGGGATAAGAGCACTATGTAAAGTAGACGCAGTAGAGGCAACAAATGTAATGGTTTGTTTTGACAATGAAGAGGTAGGGAGCGCAACTAAGCAAGGTGCTGATTCAAATATGCTTGTTGACATCTTAGAGCGCATCACAATATCACTAGATAAAAATCGTGAGGATTTTCTAAGAGCCATTGCTAAATCCTTTATAATATCTGCAGATAATGCACATGCAGTTCATCCTAATAGTCCAGAAAAGAATGATCCAACAAATAAACCTTATTTGAATAAAGGTCCAGTTATAAAAGCTAGTGCAAGTCAAAGTTACACTACCGATAGTAATTCTGATGCAGTTTATGAATTAGTTTGTGAAAAAGCTGGGGTTCCAGTACAAAAATTTGTTAATCGATCTGATACCCGTGGAGGTTCAACTATAGGACCAATCTCTTCAACTCATTTAAATATACGCTCAGTAGATATGGGTAGCCCAACTCTAGCCATGCATTCGATAAGAGAACTTGGGGGTGTAGTAGACCATACTTATGTTACAAAATCTTTTAAAGAATTTTATAAAATCTAACACAAAGAGTATAAAAGAACTCACAATTTTAGAATTGTGAGTTCTTTTTTTATTTTCATTAATAATTAATGGGTTAATTGGTGATAATAAATAAAGTCAATCCTAAAATTCATAAAAAATATTTACGAAAGCGTTGAAAGGGTGGTTAGAATGCTGTATATTACATTTGGGGCAATAGTTGCACTATGTATTTTAGTCTACATAGTTGTAAGAAAAAATATGAATTATTATAAAGAAGAAAATCTACTAAAAGAAATTCCAAGTATTAATGTGAACAGAGAAGATTTAGAAAAACATGCATTTGAAATAGCACGTTATTACTCTGATGTCAAAAGTACTAATTGCAAGAAAAAGCTTATTAGTAATTTAGATAGAAACTACGAGAAAATTTTAAGTGGCTACGATAAAATATATAAAGAAGAAAAAAATAAAAAGCAGATATTGGCCGCCGCAGAATGGCTTTTAGATAACCTTTATTTAATAGAGAAGGAGTATAAGAACATAAAATATAATATGCCGCAAACATATTATAATGATCTTCCGGTTATATACAAAGGTGTTATGAAGGGCTATCCGAGAGTTTATCATATTGCAATAGAGATTGTATCCCACACAGATGGTAGAGTAGATGAGAGTATTATTGAAAATTTTATTCGTGCCTATCAAAACAACACTGCACTTACTAGTGGTGAGCTTTGGGCTATTCCTATAATGCTGCGAATAGCTTTAATACAAAATATAAGTAAAATAACTGAGAAAATTGTTAAAGCTGAGCAGGATAAAATGGAAGCAGAACTAGTTGCAGAGAAATTAATTAATGCTTTTAACGAGGGTAAAATTGTCACAGAGATATCATTAATGAATGATCAGAAGCTTACGTTTAATCCTCATTTTACGGAAAGGTTATTGAAACTACTCAGGGATAGCGGTATTGATTCTAATGAGGTTTATCAATATATAGATGAGAAACTTGGAGCGCAAGAAGAAAGTTTAGAGAAAACAATATCCTTAGAACATCAAATTGAAGCTAGTTTTCAAATATCTATGGGGAATTCTATCAATAGTATTAGAGTTATTGAGGGTTTAAATTGGAAAAATTATTTTGAAAAGCTAAGTTTTCTTGAAAGTGTTTTAAGAGAAGATCCTAGCTGTACTTATGGAGAAATGGATTTTCAATCTAGAGATAAATATAGGCATATAATAGAAAAAATATCTAAACATACAAAGCTTCCAGAGCCGTATATAGCAAAAAAGGCCATTGAATGTTGCAATGAAAGTGAAATTTCAGAAAACAATTCCTATAAAAAGCATGTAGGGTATTATTTGATTGATGATGGACTAAGTGAATTAAAGAAAAAAATAGGGTATAAGAACAATCTCATACAAGGGATTAAAGATAGAATACAGAAGAATAAAGAAAACTTTTATATAGGTACTATTGTTATATTTACAATGCTAATAATAAGTCTATTTATTATGTTTAGTCTATTAAATGATAAGTCCATATCACTGTGGAGATATGTTTTAGCTACAATCGTTATATTAGTGCCTTGTAGCGAAATAACAATATCAATTTTTAACTGGAGTGTAAATGTTTTGGGTTCTCCTTCGTTTATACCCAAAATGGATTTTAAGAAAGTAATACCAGAAAAATATAGTACAGTGGTTGTAATTCCAACCATATTAAACAATCCATCTAGGGTAAAAAAATTAGTGAATGACTTGGAAATATACTATTTAGCAAATTCACAAAGCAATCTTTATTTTGCACTCCTAGGAGATTATGTGGATAGTGATGCTCCGGAGGAATCTGGAGATAGTGAAGTAGTAAACGAGGGAATACTGGCAATAGAAGCACTAAATAAAAAGTATTGCGAAGGTGAACAAAAGATATTTTTCTTTTTAAATAGATATAGACAGTTTAATAAAAAAGAAAACAGGTGGATTGGGTGGGAAAGAAAACGTGGAAAGCTTATGGAGTTTAATGAGTTTTTGCGAGGAGCAGAAAATACTAGTTACAACGTACTAAGCAGTAATGCAGAGTATCTTCAATCGGTTAAATATGTTATTACATTAGACGCGGACACAAAACTTCCGAGGGACTCTGCTAAAAAACTAATAGGGGCCATGGCACATCCATTAAATAATGCTGTAATAAATTATAGTAAAAAGACTGTGGACAGGGGCTACGGAGTTATGCAACCAAGGGTAGGAGTATCTATTGCTTCTGCAAACAAAACCTTGTTTTCAAAGATATTTTCTGGTGATACAGGTATAGATATGTATACTTCTGCTATTTCTGACGTATA
>JANZQE010000263.1:0-5233 GCA_038040705.1 Clostridium sp.
GTAATGATAATTATATTACATTTGTGTCCACCTTGGATGGTGGATTTTTTTATGTGGAATTGTGTAAATTTATGGGTTATACTCTATATATAGGGTAGCATGTATGTGAAGGTTGCTTATAAAAGAAAAGCATGAGTTTGATAGGGAAGAGTATACAAATTCGAAATCTTGTAGGAGGCATTTATGAAGAATAGACTTTTAAATTCCAATACTGATTATGAATTAATTTCATTATCAGAACAGCATCTTCAACCACTTTTTAATTGGAACACTGAAGAAAAATATTTTCAACGATATACCTGTCGTCCTTTGCAAAAGCAACAATCTTTTGATGAATATTCTTATAAATCGTTAAAATATATCTCTGAAGGTAAGCAAAAAATCTATGTACTAATTAAGAATGAAATTTACACTAACCCATTGGGTAAAATAACATTATTTGATTATAATCCAAGAAATCATAGCGCTGAATTTGGATACTATATACCTACTTTCAATAGAAAACAAGGATTGGGAATTATTATGTTGTCACAATTTCTAAAAAAAATCTTTGCAGATGATAAATTAAATCTTAATAAGATATATGCAACAACAGCCACATGTAATATCCCATCCATTAAACTTTTAGAGAAGTTTGATTTCAAATTGGATGGAAAATTAAGAGAACATTATTGGATCGATGAGGATATATGTGATCAACTTAATTATTCCATACTTAAACGTGAATGTATTAATTAAACACTAAAATAACCTATGAGAGGAGTTTATATGAGCACAATAGATGATATTACAAACTTTATTTTTGTTGAAAATCAGCCAGAACAAGCGGATATTATTTTTATTCCGGGAAGTTCGTATGCAGAAATTGCTGAAAATGCAGCTATGCTTTGGCATAAAGACTACGCTTCTTTGATTCTTCCTTCCGGAAAATACAGTGTCAAACTCGGATATTTTCCTGGCCCACGGTCAAAAGTAGCTAAATATAATAAAAAATATAGTACAGAATGGGAATTTCTAAAAGATGTGCTTGTGACAAATGGGGTTAATGAAGCTAATATTTTAAAGGAAGATAGTGCTGAATACACATACCAGAATGCTATTAATTCAAAGAAAATCACAGATAAACATAATCTCACTATTAAAAAAGCTATCATATGTTGTAAATCATATCATGCTAGACGTTGCTTAATGTACTATAAGTTATGCTACCCGAATACTGAATTTATTATTTGCCCAATAGAATCGCAAGGTATTAACAAAGATAACTGGTTTAAATTTGATGTTGGTATTGATAAAGTAATGGGTGAACTTATGAGGTGTGGTAGTCAGTTTAAAGATTTGATTAAGTTATATAATAAAGATATTAATTAAAATAGAAAGTAAAAAAGATTTAATAAGTATAAGGGAGCGGTCGTACAAATGAAAAATTTAGTTAGGAATCATAAATTTTTAGTTTCTTTTGCTGTACTTAGCATTTTAGCTGTTGGTTGTAGTAGTAAACAACCTGGAAATGAAAAATCAACTAATAACAATAAAAGTTCTGAAATTATAACAAGCAAGGACAAAGTTGAAAAGGATACAAGTTCTAAAATTAATTCAGGTTTACTATTAGGATTATCAAAAGACAATCAACTAGATTTAAATGTGAATCCTATGGAAAGAAAACCAAATGATTACAGAACGTTATGGATCTATGAAGATAATAAACAGATAACCTATAAAGAGAAAGAAAATGAGATAATTGCACCGTACAAAGATAGTTTTTACAAAATTGGTAATAATAAATTTATCATGTCAGATCCAATTAGTCATTCTGAAAATCAACCAGATGATATCTTTGGTAATTATAGTTCCTATTATAATTTTTCAAATATAGTTTCACATCGAGCCGATAAATCTATGAGTGATTTATTTACACCTGACACTTTCAAGAAAAAATATCTTAACGCTCAGGAGGGGTCTATAGGAGAAGCTTATAAATTGCAAACACAAAGGCTTTATTATGTAGGCAATAACTATGCATCTATTATGACTAACTATTATGATACAGGTGGTGGCACTTATAATAGTTCATATGATGATTTTAAAATATATGAAATAGGTAATTTATCTGATTTAGATGGGCTGGATAATCCTGAACCACTTTTTAATTTGTTAGATAAAAGCGAGCAGCTAAAACTTAAAGGATATTCCCAAAAATACGATAAAAATATTAGTTTAGATGGATACATCAAGGTAGATCAAGTTATAGATAGTGAAAATCTCCAGTTATTTAGAAGTGAAGGAAAATGGCAAGTCTCTATTCCACTCTTCAGAGTATACCGACATAATGGAAATGGTTCTAATGGAAAAACTGTAAAAGAATATATTAACACTGATATTAAGCTACCAACTAAAATAACTTCCTATGATAGTTTATGTATTGAATGGGATGAGATAAAGCAAAAAATACCTCAAGCTAAAGATGCTGTGTCATCACCTAATGATGATATGTTAGCAGTTTTAACTCCGAGTAAACTACTTGTTTTTACAAATCCTAAACTTGGAATTGATAAACCATCATTAAGTATTGATGTGGATGAAAATGAAAGTATAATCCTCAATCAATGGGCTACTGGTGAATATGTTGATAAATGGACTAAACTTATAAGTGATTATTAATTACTGATGATTGCTGATTTATTAAATAAGGGGATGACAGTATTGAGCGAAGGAAAAGTAATAGAAACAACTAAAAATATAAATACAGTAGAGACCATATGTGATGATTTATCCAATCTAGGTATTAAAAGTGGAGATATTATATTAGTTCATTCTTCTATGTCAAGTATTGGTTGGGTTTGCGGCGCTGCTCAAGCAGTGATAATGGCTCTTCAGAAGGTTATTAGTCCAAGTGGTACGTTAATAATGCCTAGTCATAGTGGAGCAATTTCCGATCCTGTTGAATGGGAAAATCCACCCGTTCCTAAGGAATGGATACCACTTATATATGAAAATATGCCAGCGTTCGATGTGAATCTTACGCAAAGCAGAGGAATGGGAATCATTGCTGAATTATTTAGAACCTTGCCTAAGGTCGATAGATCCAATCACCCACAAGTATCATTTGCAGCATGGGGTAAGTTATCAAATGATATTATAAGTAATCATAAGCTAACACCTCAATTTGGAATGGAATCCCCTTTAGGTAAAATGTATAATCTAAATGCAAAAGTACTTATGCTTGGAGTTGGATATGATTCATGTACAAGCTTTCATCTTGCAGAGGCATTAAATGATAAAATGCCCTTAACAACAATGGGTGCCGCTATAATAGAAAACAATAAAAGAATTTGGAAGTGGTTTGAGGACTTCGATTATAATTCTGATGAAGATTTCGAAAGATTAGGAAATGCATTTGAAGAGACAAATAATGTGGTATTAGGGAAAATAGGTAGTGCGGAGTGCAAGTTGTTTAAAATGAAAATAGGAGTTGATTTTGCGAAAAAGTGGATGCAAAATAATAGATTTGCTTAAAACTTAAATTTTTATAGTAGGAAAAGAGGTAAAACAAATGGATAAACGAAATATATATGTTATAGGTGATAGTGTTTCAATACACTATGGTCCATATCTTAAGAACAATATTAAAGATAAATTTGAGTATGATAGAAAAAGGGGTATAGAACAAGCAATAACAGATTTGGACAGTCCAATTGGAGCTAATGCAGGTGATAGTGTAATGGTCATGGATTATTTAGCTAAGGAATATTCGCGTAATACAAAATATGATATATTGCTAATCAATTGCGGATTACATGATGTTAGGCGTAACAGAGCTTTAAATAAAGTTCAGGTTGAATTAGATGAATACAAAATGAATTTAAGAAAGATAATTGATTTGTCAAATCTTATGGCGAATACGACCATATGGATTGGATTAACACCAGTTGTAGATGAAATTCATAATTCTAGAACTGAAGGCGTTTTAAGGTATAGTAAAGATGTATATGCTTATGATATTGCTGCAAAAGAAATAATGGGTAATTATAATATCCCGTGCATAGATATGTATAACTTCACTAGAAATTTAGGTAGAGATATCTATTTAGATCATGTTCATTTCAAAGAAAAAATTAGAGAATTACAAGCAGCATTTATTGCCGGTTATTTAAACAGCATTTAGAAAATAAATTTATGGAGGTTTATAATGAAAATTACTGATTTAACACACACAATTTATTCCGATATGCCAGTTTTTCCAGGAACTGAACAACCGATTTTTATAAAGGCAAACACTTTGGAAAAGGATGGTTTTCAAGAGGCGAAAATCACTATGTATTCTCATACAGGGACACATATAGATGCACCTGCGCATATGCTCAGTAGTGGTCCTTATTTAGATGGTTTAGATATAGAACATTTTATTGGAAATGCTACTATTTTAGATTTTTCAAATAGTAATGTAAAATTAATAGATATTGATAGTTTAAAGCCATATGAGGAAAAGATAAAAAATGTTGAATTCATTATAATAAAAACAGGATGGAGTAAATTATGGGGTGATAAAAGGTATTTTGAGAGTTTCCCTTCCCTTAGTGAAGACTCAGCGAAATGGTTGTCACAATTTAATTTAAAGGGCATTGGTATTGACGCAATTTCAATTGATGATATAAATTCAACCACGTTTGCAGTTCATAAAATATTAATGCCAAAGAACATAATAATTATTGAGAACCTAACAAATTTAGATTCCATTAGTAGTGAAATTTTTATTTTAAGTATACTTCCACTTAAAAATAAAGATGCTGATGGATCACCAGTAAGAGCTATTTCCATAGAAAATATATAACAAACTTTAGTCACACTATTCTTTTATAAATATTCTAATGTTTATTGGTTACACATGATTTAATATGAAAGTAGAAAGGGAGACAAATATGGGAATTGGGGGAATTGAACGTTTAAATGTTTTTATTAAGATTTTAGCTTCATTAATAGTGCCACTGGTGTTAACGAATATATTTGTGGTTTTATTTAAAAGGCTTATTAAGCATCAATTGTACCAAAGTAGCGATATATACACTTTTATTATTACTACAGTTGTTATATTTATATGGGCTTTAGTGACATTTAAAAATTATTTGTATAGTAGTAAATCAATAATAATAGCTGATAGGTTATTGGCAAAAGAAAATATAAAGATGACAATGAAAGAAATGAAATGGAAGACTGTTGAAATAGATGAGAATGT
>JANZQE010000264.1:0-3423 GCA_038040705.1 Clostridium sp.
ATGATTTATCTATGATTAAATTTGCAGGTCTTGGAGTTGCGATGGGAAATGGCGACGATGATGTGAAAGCGGCTGCAAAGTATATTACTGATGATAATAACCGTGATGGAGTAGCAAAGGCTATAGAAAAATTCGTGCTGGGGGTATAAAATTTCTCCTGCGTGGCTTGCAATAAGAGCTTAAAGCCTGAAATTTCATTAAGAAATTCTAATCTTTTGAGAATATAAAATCCTCTATCGCTCACACTCGACTTCCTGTCTCGGGTTCGCTAGCCAGCCGTCCTGGCTGGCTTACGAGGATTTTATATTCGCAAAAGAAGAATTTCTAAATGGAATTTCAATGTTTCTGCGCTTCTTATTGCAAGTCACTGCGGAGAAAATTAATACTGGTATGAAGAGTCCCCCTACGGGGCGGGGCAAAAGAGCTTTGGATTGGGAAAGCATCTAAGGAGTTTTAATCTTTTGATCATATTCGAGAAACAAGAATTCCTAAATGAAATTTAATAGTCCTATCGCTTCGCATTGCAAGTCACTTCGAAGAAATACGTTATACTGGTATGAAGAGGCCCCTACGGGGCAGGGCAAAAGAGCTTTGGATTGGGAAATCCTTTAAGGGATTTTAATCTTTTGATTATATTTGCAAAACAATAATTTCTAAATTGAGTAGAATTGTAGAATACTAAATAAAATTGAGGGGAGGTAAAAAATGGTTGGATTAGCTTCTTTCGGCATGATTTATATACTGTTCTTATTAGGAATGATGGGACTCGGAATATACACAACACTTTTATTTATTAAAGCTTTAAAAATATATATCGATAAAAATTCCTAAAGAGGGGGCATAAACATATGATACTATCAGGAAAACAGATTAGGAGTAAGCTCGGAGAAGAGATTAAAATAGAACCATTTGATGAAAAGCAATTAAACCCTAATAGTTATAACCTAAGACTATATAATGAACTTCTTGTATATGAGGATTTAACTTTGGATATGAAAAAAGAGAATATGTGCAGAACTCTAATTATACCACCTGAGGGGATAGTTTTGGAGCCTAATAAGCTTTATCTTGGTAGAACTATAGAATATACAGAAACAGATAAATTTGTCCCAATGCTTGAGGGAAGATCTTCAATAGGAAGACTTGGCTTATTTGTGCATGTAACAGCAGGCTTTGGAGATGTGGGATTTCGTGGATTCTGGACATTAGAAATTCATTGTATTCAGCCTATAAGAATATATGCGAGTATTGAGATTTGCCAAATATATTATCATTCTATAGAGGGTGATTATGATAGATATACAAGTGGAAAATACCAAAATAACAAAGGGATTCAACCAAGTTTATTATATAAAGATTTTGAGAAGAAAGCATAGAATACTAGGGGGGAATAGCTATGATAGAAACTAAGCGTATGTATATAACTTCTGCAACTGAAGAGGATATAGAAACTATTATGAAGTTAGAAAGTCATGTGGATAATCGTAAGTTTCTCTGGATTGGTACATTTGGCGAACATAAGGCTGAAATTTACGATAAAAACCATCTGCTTTTCGTATTTAAGCGAAAAGAGGACAATTTAATTATTGGATTTGCACTTATAGGATTGAATTTTAAATCTGAAATCTTTGAACTTCGAAGAATTGCTATTTCTGATAAGGGAAAAGGATATGGAAAGGAAGCGCTTGCTGCACTACTTAAATATGCATTTGAAGAACTAAAAAGCAACCGTTTTTGGTTGGATGTTTACCCGGATAATGCTATAGGAATTAAGCTTTATGAAGGAATGGGAATGCATTGTGATGGAGTACTAAGGCAGAACTATAAATCTGAACGAGGTTATTTGGATCAAAAGATATATTCTATGCTAAAAAGCGAATACTTTCACATTGTCGAAGTAGAAAAGCAGGAGAATATGAAAGGGAAATTACATCATATTGAGATTTATGTGAATGACTTAAATATAAGTAAAGAATTTTGGGGATGGTTATTAGGGGAACTTGGGTACAAGGAATATCAAAAGTGGGAAAAGGGTATAAGTTATAATTTAGATAGTACATATATTGTGTTTGTCCAAGCTGAGGAAAGGTTTTTAGATATACCTTACAATAGATGTCGAGTGGGGTTAAATCACCTTGCTTTTCATGGTGGAAGCAGAGGATTTGTAGATGATATAACGCTGAAATTACGAAAGAAACAAGTTGAAATTTTATATGAGGATAAGCACCCACATGCAGGTGGACCAGATTCTTATGTAGTATATTTTGAAGATCCAGATAGAATAAAGGTTGAAATTACTGCTGGAGTATAATATAGGTTAGTATTTGTGAATAAGTGAGTATTTTATTTCACTATAGTATATAATTAATATAAAGAGATATAAAGAAGTCCCATTATTAAATTATAATGGGACAATTTTTATGATAATAATATGATTAGGGGAGTATTTCAAAATGAAAAGAATGGTTTTAGAGTCAATTAGAAGTGAGTATAAAAAAGATTTTGATAAGAAAAGAGATTTTAATAAAATTAAAAAACTCTTCACGCTGAGAGAAAAAAATGAATTTACTTTAGATGATCAAACTTGGAACGATTTGGATATGGATAAGGTGTATGAAAAATTAGATAGAGCTTACAGCAGTCCTGGAGAAGCGGCACTATATTCAATGCTTAGAAATCCTTTAATGGATGAGAAAAGGTTAAAAATAAGAGGAGGACTCATTCAGTCATTTAAAGAAAATAATAAATTAAGGGAAAGTCTTCAATGTGTTTTCTTTAATTTAAATAATGATTTTAAGAATTCTTTTTTAGATATGATGGATAACAATCTTATTATAAATAAATCTAAATATTATATTTATACTTTTTTTGGTAAGGTACTACCAGCAATAGCGATTCTACTTTCAATATTTCTAGGTAAAGAGTATATTCTAGTATTACTCGGACTAGCATCCATTAATATGCTTATAAATAATCACGAAGTAAAGTCTATCAAATCTACTGGGATATTTTATTTAAGAAAAACCATTGTGGCTGCTAAAAAAATTGCAAGTAAAGATAACAGTGAGATTACCTATTACAGGGACAAGATAAAAGGAATACTTAAATCTATAAAGGATATAGACCGAGGAACAAAATTAATAGGTTTTGTAAATATGTGGGGAGGAGTTTTTGAATCTGTTTCTGTAATATTTTTGTTGGAAGAAAGTGCATATTATTCTATATCTGATAAGATAAAAGAACAAAAGGAAGTCTTAATGGACCTTTACTATACAGTAGGAGAATTAGAAGCATTAATATCTATTTCAGGGTATAAGAATAATTTACATGAGCAATTTGTAAAACCTAAATTTATAAAGGAGGTTACTTTAAATATAGTAGAAGGAATACATCCTCTTATAGAGAATGCTGTGAGTAACTCGA
>JANZQE010000265.1:0-3390 GCA_038040705.1 Clostridium sp.
CAAGAGTTGTTCAAAAGGAAGGACAAAGGGCAAATCCTTCAAATTTCTTATTGATGCATGCTATGGGACCAAATGTTGCAGGAGTAATTGGTTCAGCAGTTGCGGCAGGATTATTACTTAATTTGTTTGGTAATTAGAATATTAATCATTATTTAGTGAAAATATCTTGTTAAATTTAAAATTTAACACATACATTGGATCGCTTATTGGACCTATCACAGGTCCAATTATTATATTTAATACAAAGGGAATTGACTTTGAAATGACAGTATATTAAATTATGATGATTTATCTAATATTTCATATTCCTTTGCAACGCTCCTATTCCATAAAGGTGGAATAGGAGCGTTGAGTTTTTTGGGTCAATCTTGCAATGGAGAATGCAAAAGTTACAATATTATGAATTATAGCCATTCAAATGAAAAAATGAGGATAAGCTAGATAATGATGGGTTAATCAAGCTAAAACTGTAAAAATAACGCTAAAGCTCTTAAAACAGCTCTTGAAGTGGATTAGTCCATATGGTACAGTGTGAATGTAATGGATTACTCCATTGATTCAATATGAGTTGGGAGGGGTTTTTATGGACATTGAAATAGACAAAACGAGTGGAGTATTACTTTATATTCAAATTAAAAGACAGATCATGGATGCAATAAAAAGAGGCAATCTTGTAGTCGGAACAAAATTACCTACAGAAAGAGAATTAGCTGATAGGTTGAACGTAAGCAGAAATACTATAAGTACTGCATATAAGGACTTGGAACAAGATGGATCTTTGAAATCATATCAAGGGAAGGGAACTTTCGTAGTTGAAGAGGCTATTTCTTGGAAGAGCCTAGATATCAAAAAGAAGATAATAAAATTTGTTGACCTAGGACTAGAAGAGGCTCTACAAATTGGAATGAGACCGGAAGAATTTTTAGATTTAGTAAAACAAAGAGTAGATGAGCAAATACAGATAATGGATAAAATGATAGCGATATATGTAGAGTGCAATATAGAACAAGCTAAAATGTTTAGTGAGCAACTTAGTAAGAATAGTTATATGAATTTAATGTATTTGACTATAAATGAATTAAAAATTATGGACAACGTTACCAAAGACAAAATTAAAAGTGCCGAGTTTATTATAACCACCTTCAATCACATTAATGAAGTTGCAGATTTAACTCATGGAATTAATAAAGAAATTTTAGGAGTTGCTATAACCCCTGATTTAGAACCAATTGTTAAGATTGCTAGATATGGTGTAAATACAAAGTTTTCATTTATATGTATCTCTGAACAATTCATGTTCAAAGTACAAAACGCTTTAGAAAAAGCAGGGTTATCTGAATTTGATATAAAGTACTATAATACTATTGATGCTAATGAAGTTAAAGATATAATTGAAAATTCAGATGTTATTATAGTATCCCCAGGTAGATATAAAGATGTTAAAAGTGAAAATTCCAGCAATAAGGAAATAATAGAATTACTATATAATCTAGATGATGGCTCTGTAAAAGCGCTTATGTTAAAGATTATCGAGAAGAAATTTAAGAAATAATGTTTTTTAATAAATTATTTAGGAGTCTATTAAATAGTCACTAAATGTTTATCTTAAAATAGAAAATGAGGAGGTAATATTATGTCAGGAACAATTACAGAAAAAATATTGAAAAAACATATCGCAGAAGGGGTTACACCTAAAGCAGGTGATGAAATAGCTCTAAAAATTGATCATACATTAACCCAGGATGCAACAGGTACAATGGCTTACCTGCAATTTGAAGCTATTGGACTCCAGCGTATAAGAACTGAACTGAGTGTGAGTTTCGTGGATCATAACACATTGCAGACTGACTTTAAAAATGCTGATGACCATCGTTACCTACAATCGGTTGCAGGTAAATATGGAATTTACTTCTCAAGACCTGGGAACGGCATATGCCATCAGATTTTTCTCGAGAGATTTGCACGTCCAGGAAAAACATTAATTGGTTCAGATAGTCATACACCAACAGCAGGTGGAATTGGCTGCTTTGCAATTGGTGCAGGCGGCCTTGATGTCGCTGTTTCAATGGCGGGTGAAGCTTTCAGACTAAAATATCCTAAAGTTTGCGGTGTTAAGCTAACTGGAAAGCTTTCGGAATGGGTTTCTGCAAAGGATGTAATTCTTGAAGTATTACGCCGCATAGATGTTAAAGGCAATGTAGGTAAAGTACTAGAATTCTGCGGATCTGGTGTTGAAAATTTAAGTGTCCCTGATCGTGCTACTATTACAAATATGGGAACAGAAACTGGATGTACTACAAGTATTTTCCCTAGTGATGAAATCACAAAGAAATTTTTAAAAGCTCAGGGAAGAGAAGACCAATGGGTTGAACTTATTCCTGACGCAGATGCTAAGTATGATGAAATTATGGAAATTAACCTAAGCGAAGTAGAGCCGATGGTAGCTCTTCCTCACAGCCCAGGAAAAGTTAAGACAGTGGCAGAACTAGCAGGACTCAAAGTTGACCAAGTAGCTATAGGTTCTTGTACAAATTCGTCATTAAGAGATCTTACGATTGTAGCAAAAGCTATAGAGGGTAAAACAGTTTCAGAGAAGCTGCATATGACTATTAGTGCCGGTTCAAGGCAGGTTGTTGAGCATTTAATTGATAGTGGAAATATGACACATCTTGTTAAATCAGGTTCTAGAATGCTTGAAAACACTTGCGGACCATGCATCGGAATGGGGAGTGCTCCTTGCTCTAAAGGTGTTTCTGTAAGAACCTTTAATAGAAATTTTGAAGGAAGAAGCGGTACAAAAGATGCGACAACTTATTTGGTAAGTCCTGAAACAGCTGTTGCAACAGCAATTACAGGGGTACTTACTGATCCAAGAACACTTGGGAAATGTCCAAATCTTGACATGCCAGATAAATTTTCAATTAATGATAATATGATTATTAAGCCACTTACAGTTGAAAAAGCAAAAGAAGTTGTGGTTCAATTTGGTCCCAATATTGCGCCTCTACCTAATTTCCCAGAACTTTTAGATGTACTTACTGGAGAAGTATTAGCTAAATTTGAGGACAATATCACGACAGATGATATAATGCCTGCAGGTGCTAAAATACTTCCTCTAAGAAGTAATGTACCTGAGATATCAAAATATGTTTTTGAAGCACTTGATAGTGAATTCTATGAAAATGCAAAGGAAAAGCAGGGCGGATTTATTATAGCTGGTGACAATTATGGACAGGGTTCAAGCCGTGAACATGCAGCACTTGCACCAAAATATCTAGGAGTTAAAGCAGTTATAGTAAAATCATTTGCACGTATTCACCTTGCAAACTTAATTAACTTTGGAATAGTGCCACTTACATTTAAAAACCCAGCGGATTATGACAAGATAGA
>JANZQE010000266.1:0-11845 GCA_038040705.1 Clostridium sp.
GTTATAACCGAAGCCTTTTTTAAAAAAGGGGATGACGATATAGTTAAAGAGGCACCAATGAAAATGTTAATACCTATAGTTATGATAACTATAATAGTCGTTTTACTTGGATTATTTCCTAATATGATTATTACATTTATACAAAAAATTGCTAGTGAGGTACTTTAAGAAAGGAGAATATATCTTGAAATCAACTATATATTTATTATTTATTTTGCTATTTCCATTTTTTTGTTCTTTTATAGGTTTCGCTATAGGAAGAAAAAATGAAAAATATAGGGACATTTTTAATACTATAATGACAGCTATTGTACTTTTGGTTACCACAATGTTATATAAATATGTTGCATTGCAGCCTATAGAAGTGTATGTTCCACATATTATGGGTACGGGTCTTCATCTAAAATTAGATATGTTTAGGTATGTCTTTGTATGGCTTACAGCTATGATATGGTTTTTAACTACACTGTATTCATCGCATTATTTAATGAGTCATCGAAACAGAAATAGATATTATTTGTTTTTTATGCTAACCCTAGCAAGCACTATTGGGATTTTTATATCAGAAAACTTTTTAAACTTGTTCACTTTTTTTGAAATTATGTCATTTACATCTTATGCATTAATAATTAACGATGAAGATGATTATGCTCACGAAGCGGGAAAAACTTATATTATAATGGCAGTTACGGGTGGTCTTATTCTGCTTATGGGATTATTTTTACTGTATAATTATACTCAGACATTAGATATAAGTGAATTAAGCACCGCAGTAAGTGGGCTTGGAAATATAAAGTATCTTATTGTAGCTTTAATCATTATAGGCTTTGGTGTAAAAGCAGGGATGGTACCACTACACATATGGCTGCCTAAGGTTTATCCTGCAGCGCCAACACCCGCAACCATTGTTTTGTCAGCAGTTTTAGCTAAAACGGGTATATTTGGAATTATATTAACGATTGAAGTAATAATGAGTGGAGATTTTATTATTTCTATTATTATTTTAGTGATAGGTTTTCTAAATATGTTCATTGGTGGTTTTCTTGCCATGATGCAAAGGAACATTAAAAGAATTCTTGCATATAGCAGCATGAGTCAAATTGGATATATTCTTGTTGGAATTGGACTCATAGGGATTTTAAAGGATCATAGGACGATAGCTATTTATGGTACAATGTATCATGTTATAAATCATGGAATTTTTAAAGCCTTACTATTTATGGGGACTGGAACTATATATATGGTTCTAAATGATGTTAGCATAAATAAAATCGGTGGCTTTGGTATCAAAAAAACTGTATTAAAGATAATATTTTTCATAGGAATTCTATCAGTTATAGGAATGCCTGGATTTAACGGGTTCACTAGTAAAACTTTGTTGCACGAGGCACTTATTGAAGCTCAGCATATGTATAGTGGAGCATTCTTTAAGATAAGTGAAGTTGTGTTTATAATAAGTAGTGCTTTTACTGTAGCCTATTTACTGAAAATATTTGTTGCTGTATTTATAGAAAAAGGTAATCATGAAATTGAAAAGGTAAAGGCAAAACTAAGTAAAAGGGTGCTTATACCAATGGTTATATTTAGTTTAATGAGTATTTACATTGGACTGAATCCTAGTGCGATTTTATATGTGCTAGATAAAGCATTAATACCATTTGGGAACGCTGAGCCGCTAGCAGTAAGTTTCTACACTTTTAATAATATTAAAAGTTCCTTTATAATAATTGCAATTGGTATCATAGTTTATATTGGATTTATAAGAAAAGTGTTAAAAAAAGGTGAAGGGACTAATTGGTATTATGTGAACCCAACCTTAACTTGGATAAGTTTAGAGAAGCATATATATAAGCCAATAGCTAAATTTATTATTTTTATTAGCATGTTTATTTTTCACTTTATTGATAGGGCAGTAGTTAACAGTGTTACTTTTATAGGTAGTAGTATTGATTCAATTACTAAAATGGAAGTTGATAATGGAAAATCTCTTTTTAGAGGAATTCGGAGTAAATTTATCAATTTATTTGTTATTAAAGATAGCAATAAACCTAAAATTAATTTTGAACAAGAAAAATCAGGATTAATAAATATAAGAAGTAAAATAGAAGAAATAGGATATAACATGAATGGTTTAACTTACTCACTATTTATATTTGGAATTGTACTTATAGTGTGTTTAATATATTTAATGTTCTAAAAAAGAAAAAATTGATTTTTTAGTTAGATACTTATATAATTCATCATGAAGGTTATATAAGTATAAGAAATTAAATTTTAATTAGGAGTGGTAAAGTGGAAGAACGGTTGCAAAAATTCATGGCAAGATGTGGAATTGCTTCACGAAGAAAATGTGAGGAAATTATAGTTAGCGGAAGAGTAAAAGTAAATAATATTTTAATTGTAGAACTTGGTCATAAGGTTAACCCTGACATAGATATAGTTCAAGTGGATAACACAAATATAAAACTAGAAGAAAATAAAGTGTATATTGCATTAAATAAGCCAGAAGGTGTAGTATCCACAGTGAATGATGAAAAAGGCAGGAAAACTATTTTGGATTTGATAGATGTTAAAGAAAGGATATATCCCATAGGGCGTTTAGATTATGATACATCAGGACTCATTATATTAACCAATGATGGGGATATTTATAATAAGGTAATTCATCCAAGACAATCAATTAATAAAGTTTATATTGCTTTATTGGAATGTTATCCAACAGAAGAAGAAATTTATAAGTTTTGTAATGGAGTAGATATCGATGGATACATAACAGCGAAAGCAGATTTCGAGGTGTTAAATAAGTTCGGAGTAAACTGTAATGTTAAAATAACTATACATGAAGGTAAAAACCGTCAAATAAGAAAAATGTGTGATGCTATTGATCATCCTGTTATTAATTTAAAAAGAGTTTCTGTTGGTAAAATATCATTAGGAGAACTAGAAAAAGGGAAATGGAGAAATCTAACTAATACTGAAATAGAATATTTGAAGAATTTATAATTCACTATTCTTAACATTCTTTTTCTTTTAACACAGCTAATAATTCATTTGTGTTAACTAATAATAAAAAAAATGAATAATTTATTGAAAATGTATTCAATAAATGGTAAAATGAATCATATATTTCATTTTACCATTTATTGAATTTTTTTAATTCATTTATCTTAAATTAACATAGGAAGGACTGAGTTTATTATGGAGAATAACAAACAAGATTTAATGAGGTCTATTCAAGTTAAATTTCCACGTTTAAGTAAAGGCCAAAAACTAATAGCAGAATTTATTTTAAAACACTATGATAAGGCTGCATTTATGACAGCAGCAAAATTAGGGATTAGTGTAGGCGTAAGCGAATCTACAGTTGTAAGATTTGCCAATGAGTTAGGTTTTAGTGGATACCCTAAACTCCAAAAATCTCTTCAAGAACTAATTAAAAATAAATTGACTACTGTACAAAGGATTGAGTTATCTAACGATTTCATTACCCAAGAAAATGCACTGAAAGGTGTACTCAAAGCTGATATGGAAAATATCAGGGCTACACTTGAAAAGATTAATCATAAAACTTTTGAGGATGTAGTAAATTCATTATTTGAAGCCAAGAAAATATATATAATAGGACTTAGAAGCTCAACTGCTTTAGCAGAATTTTTAGGATTTTATTTAAATCTGATTTTAGATAACGTTAAAGTCGTTACCTACGGTGTTAGTGATATATTTGAACAAATGATTAATCTCTCTGAAGATGATGTGGTAATTGGAATAGGCTTTCCGAGATATGCTAAAAGAACGATTGAAGCGCTAGCTTTTGCTAAAAGTAGAAATTCAGAAGTTGTAGCAATAACAGATAGTTTGCTATCTCCACTAGCAGCTAGGGCTGATTATACGTTAATAGCTCAAAGTAATATGGCATCCTTTGTTGATTCTTTAGTAGCACCACTTAGTGTAATAAATGCATTAATAATCGCAGTTGGACTTCGAGAAAAAGAAAAAATATCCAACACATTTACAACTTTAGAGGGTATATGGGAAGAATATCAAGTTTACTCTTACAAAGATAAGGATTAAAGAGGATGATTTCAAGATAACCAGATGTAAATGTTTACTCCTTATTTAAAAAAAATAAAAAAAATTCAAAAATAAGAAGGATTAAAGTAAAACATATAGAATATAGTATGTGTAAAGCAATTTAGTATGCATATACATATTATATTGAAATAAAACATTCATTTTTAGGAGGGATTAAGTTATGGAAACTAAGGCTTATATTCAACAAGTATTGGAAAACGTTAACAAGAGAAATTCTAATGAACCTGAATTTTTACAAACAGTAGAAGAGGTGTTAGGTTCTTTGGGACCAGTTCTAGATAAACACCCAGAATACATTGAAGCAAACCTTTTAGAAAGATTCTGCGAGCCTGAAAGACAAATTATGTTTAGAGTACCATGGACAGACGATGCAGGCGTATCACATGTTAATCGTGGTTTTAGAGTGCAATTCAATGGATCTATAGGACCATTTAAAGGCGGTTTAAGATTGCATCCTTCAGTTTATATAGGAATAGTTAAATTCCTAGGATTTGAACAAACATTGAAGAACTCTTTAACAGGACTTCCAATGGGTGGAGGTAAAGGTGGTTCTGATTTTGATCCAAAAGGAAAATCAGATAACGAGATAATGAGATTCTGCCAAAGCTTTATGACTGAACTTTACAGACACATAGGACCAGATGTTGACGTTCCAGCTGGAGATATTGGTGTTGGTGGAAGAGAAATTGGTTACTTATTTGGACAATATAGAAGAATTAAAGGAAATTTCGAAAATGGAGTTCTTACTGGAAAAGGTTTAGCATATGGTGGAAGTATTGGAAGACCAAGTGCTACAGGTTTCGGTATAGCTTATTTCTGCGAAGAAATGCTTAAACATGAGGGAACAGATTTTAAAGGTAAAACAGTAGCTACTTCAGGTTTTGGTAATGTTGCTTGGGGTCTTTGTACAAAAGTTGCTGAGCTCGGTGGAAAAGTAGTAACACTTTCTGGCCCAGATGGATACATATATGATCCTGAAGGAGTAACAGGAGAAAAAATAGATTATATGGTTGAAATGTTAAGTGTAAACAAAGGCTCAAGAGTTAAGGACTATGCTGACAAGTTTGGTTGTGAATTCTACGCTGGACAAAAACCATGGGGCGTAAAAGTTGATGTAGTAATACCATGTGCTACTCAAAACGATATTCATATAGAGCACGCTAAACAAATAGTTGCAAATGGAATAACTATGGTTTGTGAAGGTGCTAATATGCCTTGTACTAACGAAGCTGTTGATTACTTCTTAGAAATGGGACTTAAAGTAGGACCATCTAAGGCTGCAAATGCAGGCGGAGTTGCTACATCAGGACTTGAAATGAGTCAAAATAGTATGAGATTATCATGGACTGCAGAAGAAGTAGATACAAAGTTACATGCAATCATGATAGATATATACAATAATTGCAAAAACGCTGCAGAAGAATTTGGATTTGGATATAATCTAGTAGCAGGAGCTAACATTGCAGGATTTGTTAAAGTTGCAGAAGCAATGCACGCACAAGGAAATTATTAAAATTCAAGGAATAATCAAAAAAGGATCCCTTTAATGGGATTCTTTTTTTTGGTTATTTTTATTTTGATAAAAGTGGAATTGAAAAAAAGTACATTTATTTTGCAGTATTATTATATTATTTTTCAAATAAGGTTGAATAAATCAATATATTATATTAAATTATGATAGTATGTATTATAATAGTATGTATTATAAGGGAGTGATTTGGTGTCAAAAATAATTATTATTGGAGGCGGACCAGCAGGTATGATGGCAGCTGTTGCAGCTTCAGAAAAACATGATGTGGTCGTCATTGAAAAAAATGAAAAATTAGGGAGAAAACTTTATATAACAGGGAAGGGAAGATGTAATATTACAAATGCTAAGGATATTGGTGATTTTTTTGAGCATATACCATGTAATCCTCATTTTTTATATAGTTCACTATATTCCTTTACTAATGAAGATACCATGAATTTCTTTAGTGAACTAGGAGTACCTCTTAAGGTTGAAAGAGGTGATAGAGTATTTCCTGAATCAAATAAATCTTCTGATATTACAAAAGCTTTTAGCATAGCATTAAAAAACAAAAGGGTTAAAGTGATGTTAAACTCAAAAGTGAAAAGTCTAACTCGAGATAATCAGAAGATTGCTTCGGTTGAACTTGCAGATGGGACCACTATATATGGCGATTACTTTATATTATGTACAGGTGGACTATCATATCCACAAACAGGTTCATCTGGTGAAGGGTTAACTTTTAGTCGCTTCTTAGGTCATAATATAATTAAAACTAAAGCTTCACTCGTACCAATTGAGGTAGATGAAACTTGGGTTTCGGAATTACAGGGCCTTTCTCTAAAAAATGTGGAACTGAAAATTACTGATACTAAGAATAAGAGTCTATATAAAGAATTTGGAGAAATGCTGTTTACTCATTATGGTTTTTCTGGACCGATTGTTTTAAGTGCCAGCAGTTTTATTAAACAAGGGATAAAATTTAAGGCGGTAATAAATTTGAAGCCAGCCTTAAGTGAAATTGAGCTTGATAAACGAGTTCAAAATGATTTTTTGAAATATGCAAACAAAGATTTCAAAAACGCATTAGATGATTTACTTCCTAGAAAACTAATCAGTACAATAATTAAGTTGTCTAATATTGATGAGAATAAAAAAGTGAATTCTGTTACTAAAGAAGAAAGAAAAACTGTAGTCTATTTGCTTCAAAATTTGACGTTTAGCATTAAATGCCTTCGTCCAATTGAAGAGGCAATAATAACTAGCGGAGGAGTAGACACTTTAGAAATAGATGCATCCACTATGAAATCGAAAAAAATAGATAATCTTTATTTTGCAGGTGAAATGATAGATGTAGATGCATATACAGGTGGATATAATCTTCAAATAGCATTATCTACAGGGCATTTAGCTGGAAGTAATGTAGGAATAGATTAATAGCATTATATATAGATTATATAATTAGCGGTTTAAAAAAGGAAGGATGAAAAATTATGGGATTTTCTGTTGCCATAGATGGACCTGCAGGCGCAGGCAAGAGTACAATAGCTAAAATAATAGGTGAGAGATTCAACCTTATGTATATTAATACAGGAGCAATGTATAGAGCAGTTACGCTTAAGGCTATGAATGTAAATATCACAGAAAATAATGTGGATGACCTAGTTAAAATGGTAGAATCACTAGAAATGCATTTTGAAAAGGAACGTTTATTTGTAAGTAATGAAGATTTGACAGATATGATAAATATGCCTATTATAAGCAACAATGTTTCTCGGTATGCTGCTGTTCCTGAAGTTCGAGAGATTCTTGTAAAGTTGCAACAAAATATAGCTAAAAAATTCGATGTAATCATGGACGGAAGAGATATTGGAACTGTAGTACTTACGGATGCTACATTCAAATTTTACTTGACTGCTAGCAGCGAAGAAAGAGCAAAACGAAGATATGATGAATTAATCTCTAGGGATATTGAGGTTGATTATAATGCCATTTTAGAGGAAATTATAAAAAGGGATTATAATGATAGCCATAGAGAATTTAGTCCACTTACAAAAGCCAAGGATGCTATAGAAATTGATTCTTCTCAGTTGAACATTAGTGGGGTAGTTGATAAAATAGGAGAATATATTAATGCAAATATTAAAAACAATTAATTGTTCTATTTTTATTTGGCTTATATAAGGGGATGTTATTATGGAAACTATAACGCTTGCAGATTCAGCTGGTTTTTGTTTTGGAGTTAAAAGAGCAGTAGACAAGGCTTTGTGTATTAAAGAAAACTGCGATAACGAAATATATACGTTAGGACCGCTTATTCATAATAATGATGTTGTAGATTTTTTAAAAGAAAAGTTGATCTTTCCAGTAGAACTCCATAATATTTCTAGTTTAAAAGAAAATGATACTATAATTATTAGATCACACGGAGTATCTGAAGAAACATTATGCATTTTAAAAAATACTAGGCTAAATATAGTAGATGCAACATGTCCTTACGTAGAAAGTATTCACAAAAAGGTAAAAAAATACTATAATTTATGATATAGTATAATCATAGTGGGAGATGATAATCATCCTGAGGTCATTGGTATTAATGGATGGTGTAACAATTCTGCCATAATAGTTAAAAGTGGCGGAGAACTTCGCAATATTTCTAATAAAGTATGTGTAGTATCTCAGACAACTGAAAGGCAAGCTACTTGGGAGGACGTATTAAGTGTGATCATAAAAAAAAGCAAGGAAATAGTTGCATTCAATACTATTTGCAGTGCAACAGAAGTGCGTCAAAAGTCAGCAGAGGAGCTTTCGCGGAAAGTTGATGCTATGCTTGTTATTGGTGGATTTAATAGCTCGAATACTACAAAGCTTTATGAAATATGCAAGAAAAACTGTAAAAATACAGTACACATAGAAAATATAACAGGTATTCCAGATGAATTTATAAAAGATAAAAGCATTAAAAACATTGGGGTCACGGCTGGAGCTTCAACACCTGACTTTATTATTAAAGAAGCAATTTCTAATATGAATGATAATATTTCTTAGTGGAAGTGTCACAAACACATATAGAACGTGTAGCATAAATTAAAATTATGCATACACGTTTTTTTATATATTTATGAGTTTCAAGGTTTTTTGATAATTAATGAATACTACACAAAATCAGATAATATAATTTAGTAGCACTATTATGAGGGGATTTTGATTTTGCTAGAGTATTTAATTTATTTCGAAGAATATTTCTGAATTCCAATAAATTTATTGTAAAGCTATTGTAAAATTATTGTTATAAATTTATAATTGGTAATAGATTTGAATTTTCAAATTAAGATTTGTTCAAAAATAAAATTTAATGGAGTAAAGAAGAATGGATAAGTCAATAAATCTAACTTTAAAAAACATCAGTAATTTCAGAAAAATCAATGAGTTTAATACTGGCTTTAGTCTATCAAATAAAGATTTTTTTCGCGAATATGATAATAGTAATATCATTCAAAAAATATTTTTGAGGAAAAATGTAAATCTTTTATTTGAAGAGAATAAGTATATAGGATATATATGGATTGAGAGACATAATAAAAATTATAGTTCAATCAATTCAATAAATGTAATAGGGAATAGTAATTTAGCATATTATAGAACTTTAATTAGCTCGCTTACTGATAATAATCTAATAACTTACGAATCTGAAGATAATGAATTGAATATAGAAATATTAAGTGGGCTTGGGTTCAAAAGAGATAAGGGTTTTGCAGAACTAGAAAAACAGTGTTTGAAGAAATATAATATCATAGAGCCTAATAATATTACCTTTTCTATAGTAGAAAAGGATAAAGATGAAAAGGAACGTTGCACATTACAAAATGAGATATTCAAAAATAATGATAGGATTCCAATAAATATAGAAGATATATATTATGATGAAGCACAGGAGTATTACTATGATAAGGGTGCAATATTTATAGAGCTTGATAATATACCAATCGGATATGGTCAAATTATAATTGAAGATAATATGGCTATATTAGTTAATTTTGGTATTATAGAAAAATTCAGAAAAGAGGGATATGGTAAGTTGCTTTTAAGCTATTTGATTAACATAGTCGTGGATATTGACTTTTCTAAAGTCTCACTTAAAGTAGATTATAATAATGATAGTGCGCTAAAACTATATCGATCGCTGGGATTTAATATTAAAAGAACATTATATACCTGGAAAAAAACTAAAGTGATATAATATAAAAGGAGATAGATGGTGTTTCATCTTTCTCCTTTTATATGCCATAATGTTTAGGGCTGCTATCAATTAAATTATTAAATATATTCTATTAATAAAAAGGACTTTAAAAAGACTAGTAAATTATATATAATAGAAGGCAGTAATATTTTTTTACAAAGGAGAATGTACTAATGAATAAAATGCTTAAATATTATACAAAAACATGGGGTTGTCAAATGAATGAAGAGGACTCTGAAAAACTATCCGGTATGCTAAAACCTATGGGATATAAAAAAGCCGTTGCTAAGGAAGAGGCTGACATAATTATATTCAATACTTGTTGTGTTAGAGAGAATGCAGAGCAAAAGGTTGATGGTAACATAGGTGCTTTAAAGACTATGAAACAGCAAAATCCTAACCTTATAATTGCGGTAACTGGGTGTATGATGCAACAAGAGGGTATGGCTAAACATATAATAACTAAATTCCCATTTGTAGACATTATAATAGGAACACATAATGCATATAAATTTCCAGAATACCTAAAAAGAATACAAGGCGGGGAACCTGCTATTGTTGAAATTTGGGATAAAGAAGAAAATATCATAGAAGGAATTCCAATAGATAGGCAAAGTAAAATAAAAGGCTTTGTAACTATTATGTATGGGTGCAATAATTTTTGTACTTATTGTATAGTACCTTATGTAAGAGGAAGAGAGAGAAGTAGAAATCCAGAGAGTATAATAAGCGAAATAAAAGATATGGTGGAACATGGTTACAAAGAAATAACTGTACTTGGTCAAAATGTTAACTCGTACGGCAAGGGACTTAAGCCTAACATAAACTTCGCGGAACTTCTTAGAAGAATAAATGAAATTGAGAATTTGGAGAGAGTAAGATTTATGACATCTCATCCAAAGGATTTATCACAAGAGGCAATAGAAGTAATTGCAGAATCAGACAAAATTTGTGAACAAGTTCATTTACCGGCACAATCAGGTTCGAGTGCTCTTCTAAAAAAAATGAATAGACATTATGATAGGGAATTATATCTGGAACTTGTTAAAAATATTAAAATTGCAATGCCGAATGTTGGGTTAAGTACAGATATTATCGTTGGATTTCCAGGAGAAACAGATGAGGATTTTGAAGATACCTTAAGTTTGATGGAAGAGGTAAAATTTGATTCTGCTTATATGTATCTTTATTCGCAAAGAAAAGGAACTCCGGCTGATGAAATGCTAGACCAAATACCAGAGAAGCTTAAGCATGAAAGATTTAATAAATTAATGGAAGTTGTTAATAGAACTTCTGTAGAAAAAAACAGACAATATGAAGTTAAAATAGTAGAAGTGCTTGTTGAAGGCTATAGCAAAAATGATGAAAATAAATTAACTGGAAGAACTAGAAATGGAAAATTAGTGAACTTTGAAGGTGATTATAGAGCCATTGGAGGTTTGGTATCAGTTCAAATCACGAAGGCACATTCTTTTTCACTTATTGGTGAAGAAATATAAAAGCTATCTATTTTTAATCCAGACAAGGAGGCAATACAAGTGGCATTAACTCCAATGATGGTACAATATTTTGAAATAAAGGATACATGTAAGGATTGCATTTTATTTTTTAGATTAGGTGATTTTTATGAAATGTTCTTTACAGATGCAGAGCTTGCAGCAAAAGAATTAGAGCTTGTACTTACAGGCCGTGACTGTGGCCTTGAAAAAAGAGCACCTATGTGTGGAATTCCATATCATGCTGCCAATACTTATATAGGAAGACTAATAGAAAAAGGATATAAAGTGGCTATATGTGAACAAGTGGAAGATCCGGCACAAGCAAAGGGTATAGTTAAAAGAGCTATTATTAAAATAATTACCCCAGGAACTTATACTGATTCTAATTTTTTAGAAGAAAGTAAAAATAATTATATTATGAGCATTTATGTTGACAAGAAAACTAACTTTTGTGGACTGTGTTTTTGCGATGTATCAACTGGTGAATTCAGTTGCACTGATACT
>JANZQE010000267.1:0-3998 GCA_038040705.1 Clostridium sp.
AAGTCCAGCAATCAGATACCCTGTTACATTTGGAAGTTTTACAAATTTAGCAAGCCTACCAAAAATTATTCCGGTAAACAGTATTATAGCGACTTCAATTATTATTTTACTCTCCAATTTTCCTAATCCCCTTCGTAAAATCAATTGGCACACTAAAAATTACACCAGTATCTTTAAGTGAAAGGTCTCCAACTACAGACTCGATAGCACTGACTGCTTCTTCTAGCTTGTCTTCTTTTATAACAGCAAATATTACCTTACTTTTTTCTCTTTCAGGATTTAAAAATGCCCTAAGGGATCCTAAAAAAGGAATCTCATCTTCATCATGTTCATGACTTAATAATCTTGCCATACCCATGCTTTCCATAATCGTGGCACCGCTGATGTTAATACGTGCAAGTTCAGTTAAGACTGCATCTAATTTATCTGTTTTATTTAATATAAAAAATAAAAGTTTCATATTTCCTCCTTTCCACTTCATTAGAAACATTTAGAATATTTATAATATACTAATTATATTACTAATATAGCTTTTTTACAAATCACTATCATTTGTAAAAAACCCTCGACCAATTAATTGTTCGAGGGTTCCTACCTACACTATTTTGATATTTTTAATTTTATTTTCAAGTTGTTTTTCTGCATCAATCTTCTTAAGGTTTTCTATTTTAATTTCCATTAATTTATCTTTCATTTGTTCATTTGACATATTTCTCACATCCACCTTCATACATTTATCCATCCTTTGAGGTACAATGTAGTTATTCAAATACTTTGACATACATTTCTTTAATTTCTTTGATTAATGGGTATCTTGGATTAGCACCTGTACATTGATCATCAAACGCTAATTCACACATTTCATCGAGCGTTGCATAGAAATCTTCTTTTTTAATTCCTGCTGCACTTATAGTCCTCGGAATATTAACTGTGTCTTTCAACACTTGAATAGCTTTAATTAATAATTCAACCTTTTCATCGTCTGTAGTTCCACCTAATTGTAGAGTTTCAGCAATTATTGCATATCTTCTCTTAGCATTAGGATATTCATATTGTGCGAAGGTCCCTTGCTTTCTTGGATTTTCTACAGCATTAAATCTTATAGTTTCATTAATTAATAATGCATTAGCAACGCCATGTGGTACATGATGTTTTGCTCCTAATTTATGCGCCATTGAGTGACAAACTCCTAGGAATGCGTTACCAAATGCCATAGCAGCCATTGTTGAAGCATGTGCCATACCTTCTCTTGCTTTTATGTTAGTTTGACCCTCACTATATGCCAGTGGTAAATTTTTAAATATTTCTTTTATTGCTTCTAGTGCAAGTCCATCAGTAAAGCATGAAGCCATAATTGATACATAAGCTTCTATCGCATGAGTTAAAGCATCTATACCTGAAGCTGCCGTAAGTCCCTTTGGCATATTTGTCATAAGTTCTGCATCTACTATTGCCATATTGGGAAGTAATTCATAATCAGCTAGTGGATATTTAGCTCCTGTTTTTTCATCAGTAATTACTGCAAATGGAGTAACTTCTGAACCAGTACCTGCTGTAGTTGGTACTGCAACCATATAACACTTTGAACCCATTACAGGGAATGTATAAACTCTCTTTCTAATATCCATAAATCTCATAGCTAAATCTTCGAATTTCACTTCTGGGTGTTCATATAATACCCACATGATTTTAGCTGCATCTATAGGTGATCCTCCACCAATTGACATAATTGTATCTGGTTTAAATGTATTCAATGCTTCAACACCCGCTCTTGCTGTTGCTAGGGTTGGATCTGGTAATACATCTGAGAATACCTTAAACTCTATACCAAGTTCTACTAAAACTCTTGTAGCTCTATGCACAATTCCAAGATCAACAAGAATCTGATCAGTTACTATAAATACTTTCTTCTTACCTAACACTTTTAATTCTCTCATAGCGACCTCAAGGCAACCATATTTAAAATAAACTCTTTCCGGAACTTTAAACCAAAGCATATTTTCCCTCCTCTCAGCCACATTTTTAATGTTTAATAGTTGTTTTATTCCAACATTTTCTGAAACAGAATTTCCACCCCATGATCCACAACCAAGTGTTAATGAAGGAGTAGTCTTGAAATTGAATAAATCACCTATCCCGCCGTGAGATGATGGCATATTAATCATAATTCTTCCTGTTCTCATAAGTGAACTAAACTTAGCTATTCTTTCTTTAGACTTAGTTCTATGAGTCCATAATACGGAGCTGTGGCCATAGCCTCCAAGTACAACAAGTCTTTCTGCCTTAGCTAGTGCTTCTTCAAAGGTTTTAACCTTATACATCCCAAGTACTGTAGACAATTTTTCATGTGAAAATTCTTCTTCAAGTTCTACTGATTCGATTTCTCCTATAAGAACTTTTGTTTCTTCTGGAACTTTAAATCCTGCAAGCGTTGCAATATATGAAGCTGATCTACCTACCTGTTTAGGATTTAATCTACCATCAACTAATATTACTTTTCTTATTTTTTCTGTTTCGTCTGATGAAAGAAGATAAGCTCCTCTTTTAATAAATTCTTTTTTAACCTGCGCATATATACTTTCCATAACGATTACAGTCTGTTCAGACGCGCATATTGTTCCATAATCAAAATTTTTAGAAAGTAAAATTGAACTTACAGCCATTTTGATATCAGCCGTTTCATCAATAATTGCTGGTGTATTTCCCGAACCAACTCCGACTGCAGGTTTTCCTGATGAATAAGCGGCTTTTACCATTCCTGGACCACCTGTTGCAAGTATCAAATCTGCTGATTTCATAACAAGGCCTGAAAGTTCTATTGTAGGCTCATCTACCCATGCTATTATATCTTTAGGTGCGCCTGCCGCCACTGCAGCATCTCTTACTACTTTAATTGCAGCAATAGTACATTTTTTAGCTCCTGGATGCGGAGAGAAAACGATTCCATTTCGGGTTTTTAAAGCTATAAGTGCCTTAAATATTCCTGTGGATGTTGGATTTGTAGTTGGCACAACTGCCGCTAAAACACCAATTGGTTCATAGATTTTTGATATGCCCCCAGCCTCATCATGTTCGAAAACTCCAACAGTTTGTGAATCTTTATAACAATTATATATATATTCTGAAGCATAATGATTTTTTATAACTTTGTCTTCTATAAGTCCCATTCCTGTTTCTTCAACTGCTAATTTTGCTAAAGGAATTCTTTGAACATTTGCTGCAATAGATGCTTCTTTAAATATATGATCTACCTGTTCTTGAGTGAAAGTGGAGTACTTCTTTTGAGCTTCTCTAACCTCCGCCATTCTAATATTTAATTCTTCAACATTTGTAACTCTTTCAGTAGTTGTTTTTTGGGCTTCGTAAGCATTTGGCACTTTCATAAAAACACCTCGTTCGTAAGATTTAGCTGCTTTAAATAATCTTCTCAACTATAAACTTATATAGAGCAAATATTATGCCAACTTCTTATTAAACGAATTCAATGGTACAAGCAAGTCTACCTCGGTGGTGTTGTATGTTTTTTATACCTTTTGCCTTATTTTAGCGTATAATTTTTAAGCACTGTATAATTTTTATACAGTGCTTAAAGTTCATATGATTATATTTTTTAAATTTCACCTTGTTATATTGTACCTTTTTATTTTAGAATACAAAGTTGCCCTAGTTATACCTAATCTTTTCGCTGTTATTGTCATATTACATTCATCTTGATTCATTGCTTTTATTATTTCATTCTTTTCTAATTCTGCTAAAGTGTAAATTTTTTCATTTTCTATAACTAATACCTTATTTAAATCTTCCTTATTTATAGCATTATTTTTTTCACCATCATGAAAGACTTTTGTGCTTTCACCATTTAAGTTTACTATATTTTCAATGCAATTTTCTAATTCTCTTATGTTTCCGGGCCAATTATAATTTATCATTTTTTCATATATACTTGCACTCATAATTGTAAGCTTCTTGTTTAATTTATTAGCTTTTATCTTTAAAAG